>JACQAI010000059.1 GCA_016195115.1 Pseudomonadota bacterium | reverse complement strand
CAAGCAGCGGCCGGCCGCGCCGCCAAGCCTTCAATACATACGTATGGGCCGCGGTCCCTCAGTCCGCGTACTGATCGTGGCGGCGCACCCACGCCATGTTGTGCGGACCGCTTTCGTCGCGGCCCTTGGGCGTCAGGTCGAGCAGGTGGTAGGCGCCGTTCAGCATGTCGAGGCCGCGCGCGTAGCACGAGTAGGTGTGGTACACGGCGCCGGCGGCATCCCTGGCGAACACGCTGATGCCGGGCAGCTCGTCCATGCCGCGCTCGCGCATCGCGAAATTGTAGAAGATCCGTTTGCTCTCGATCTCCTCCGGCGTGAACGAGACGTGATAGTCGCGGTTGAAGTCGGTGTTGAACGACGACACCCACTTGATGCGCCAGCCCATGCGTCGCTGGTAGGCCTCGATGCGCTCGAGCGGCGCGCGCGAGACCAGGATGAGGGTGGTGTCGCGGTGCGCCAGGTGGACGTCGATGCCGTCGAAATTGTCGGCCCAGAACCTTGTCGACCTTGACCCACGGCAGCTCGCGACGCGCGCGGCTGAGCGCGTCGCGCGCCCGGGTGAATTCCTTCTCGGCCGCGAGATGCGTCTTGCGCGCGGCGAGCCAGGCCTCGCGCGACACGGTCTTGGGCTGATCCATCGCTCGATCCTCCGGGTTGCTAGTAGTGGAACTTCGCCTGCCAATCGCCGACGCCGCCGGGCAGCAGGTCGAACAGATGCCAAAGCGCGCAGAAATCGTCGCCCGGCGCCTCGCCGGCGTCGGCGACGCGCAGCAGGCGGCCGCCGTCGCGCCGGAACACCGACAGCCCGGGCAGCCAGCCGCCGCTCTCCGAGCCGTAGCCCATGTCGGTGGCGAAGCGCGTGCCGGCGTGGCTCGCCATAGCAAAGCGCCAGCCGCGCGCCTGCGCGAACGCGCGCTGCACCGCCGGCGCATCCGGGCTGGTGACGACGAAGCCGGCGCGGTCGGCGAGGTGCGGGTAGAGGCCGTTGTAGCCGTCGGCCCATAGGGTGCAGTGCGGGCACGACCGGCCCATGTTGTGGATCACGATCAGGTCGGGCTTGCCGGCGAACAGCGCCGACAGGCGCACGGTGCCGGTGGGGGTGGCGAACTCGTAGTCCTCGACCGGCTCGGGCTCGCGGGCCTCTTGGACCGTGCGCATCTGGTCGCGCAGCGCGGCGATCTGGCGGCGGAAGTCGATCAGCTTGGCGGATGCGTCGCGGTACTTCATGGCGTCCTCGTCGGGCTTGGGGCGCGGCGCCGACGCCGCGCGCGCGGCGCCCGCCGGTCGTCGAGGTCGTGCAGCACGGCGGCCAGCAGGTCGAACTGGCCTTGCCAGTACTTGCTGTAGCGGTTGAGCCAGACCGCGGCGGCGACCACCGGGCCGGCCTCGAGGCTGCAGCGGCTGATCCGGCCGGTGCGCGCCTGGCTGACCAGCCCGGCGCGCACCAGCACCTGGATGTGGCGCGACACCGCCTGCAGCGAGATCGCGAACGGCGCCGCGAGCTCGGAGACCAGCTGCGGCTGGGCGTCCAGGCGCTCGAGGATGGCGCGGCGCACCGGATCGCTGAGCGCGAAGAACAGTCGGAATTATCAAACAGTCGGTTGATAGTCAATCAGATGATTGATAATTGGCGCTCAGCTTTCCGTAAGCTTCCGGGCGCTACAAGGGCGCATGGGGGCGGCGGTTGAATCGGTTGGATTTTATTTGTAAGCAATTTAGAGGATGCAATTTTATAGATCGGTCGGGCATGCTGAGGGCGGGCGCGAGGAGGTTGCGTGCAAGGAGAGATGGCGGAAAAGTCGGGCGATAAGTCGAAGCTGGCCCAGGAGCTCCTGGACTCGCTGCGGAGCGACATCTCGGCGCGCGCCAAGACCAAGCCGAGCGGCACCAAGGACGAGCCGTCCGGGCCGCGCCGCATCGTCACGCCAACCGAGGGCATGGCGACCGGCCATCAGAAACGCGACAACAAGCGCTTCGGCGACGTCGCGCGGCTTGTTCGACTGGATCAGCGGCCTGCAGATGATGCAGACGCGCAAGCGCCCGTAGCAGAAGCCAGAAGGCCAGAAACCAGAAGGCCAGAAGCCAGCGCGAGACTGGTTTCTGGCCTTCTGATTTTCTGGCTTCCGATAACGCGATCGGCTATCTAAGCCGCCTCTCGCATCCCCGTCGCCGCCCGTCCACCGGAGCTGATTAATGGCTGCCTACCAGTACATCTACGTCATGAAGGGCCTGAGCAAGGTCTTCCCGGGCGGCAAGAAGGTGCTCGAGGACGTTTGGCTTAGTTTTCTCCCTGGAGCCAAGATCGGCGTGCTCGGGCCCAACGGCGCCGGCAAGTCGACGGTGATGCGCATCATGGCCGGGCTCGACAAGGAGTTCGCCGGCGAGGCCTGGGCGGCCGAGGGCGCCAAGGTCGGCTATCTGCCCCAGGAGCCCGAGCTCGATGCCAAGAAGGACGTCCAGGGCAACGTCATGGAGGCGCTGCAGGACCAGAAGTCGCTGCTCGAGCGCTTCGAGGCGGTCAGCGCCAAGTTCGCTGAAGAAATGTCCGACGACGACATGGCCAAGCTGATCGCCGTGCAGGCCGAGCTGCAGGAGCAGATCGACGCGGTCGACGCCTGGAACCTCGACCGCACCGTCGAGATCGCCATGGACGCGCTGCGCTGCCCGCCGGGCGACGCCGACGTCACCAAGCTGTCGGGCGGCGAGCGCCGGCGCGTCGCGCTGTGCCGCCTCTTGCTGTCGCGGCCCGATCTCTTGCTCCTGGACGAACCCACCAACCATCTCGACGCCGAGTCGGTGGCCTGGCTCGAGCGCTTCCTCAAGGACTATCCCGGCACGGTGGTCGCGGTGACCCACGACCGCTATTTCCTCGACGACGTCGCGGAGTGGATCCTCGAGCTCGACCGCGGCAAGGGCCTGCCGTTCCACGGCAACTATTCCGGCTGGCTCGAGGAGAAGCAGAAGCGCCTCGAGCAGGAGGGCAAGCAGGAGCAGGCGCGCCAGCGCACGATCTCCCAGGAGCTCGAGTGGGTGCGCCAGAGCGCGCGCGCGCCAGGCGAAATCGAAAGCCCGGATTTCCGCCTACGAAACGCTCGTCGCGCAGTCCAAGGAGAAGGCGCCCGACACCGTCCAGATCGTCATCCCGCCCGGGCCGCGCCTCGGCAGCCTGGTGATCGAGGCCGAGCACCTGCGCAAGGGCTACGGCAACAACCTCTTGATCGACGATCTGTCGTTCCGGCTGCCGCCCGGCGGCATCGTCGGCGTGATCGGCCCCAACGGCGCCGGCAAGACGACCCTCTTTCGCATGATCACGGCGCAAGAAAAGCCCGACGGCGGCAGCTTCAAGGTCGGCGACACGGTGGTGCTCGGCTATGTCGACCAGAGCCGTGATTCGCTCGACGGCAAGAAGACGGTGTGGGAGGAGATCTCGGGCGGCGCCGAGGAGGTCGATCTCGGCCGGCGCAAGATGCCGAGCCGCGCCTATTGCGGGCTGTTCAATTTCCGCGGCCCCGACCAGCAGAAGAAGGTCGGCGTGCTGTCGGGCGGCGAGCGCAATCGCGTCCACCTCGCCAAGATGCTCAAGGCCAACACCAACGTGATCCTGCTCGACGAGCCGACCAACGACCTCGACGTCGACACCCTGCGCGCGCTCGAGGAGGCGCTGCTCGAGTTCCCCGGCTGCGCCGTCGTGGTCAGCCACGACCGCTGGTTCCTCGACCGCATCGCCACCCACATCCTCGCCTTCGAGGGCGACAGCCAGGTCGTATGGTTCGAGGGCAACTACGCGTCCTACGAGGAGGACCGCCACCGCCGCCTCGGCGCCGACGCCGACCAGCCCCACCGCATCAAGTTCAAGCCGCTGGTCAGGGCCTAAGCGCCCGGCGCCGACGGTCCCGATGTGCCGGCCGCCGCCGCCGACTCACTGCGGCAGCTTGAAGTGCTCGGCGACGAACGACTTGACGCGCTCGCGGGAGGCGGCGGCGTACCGGCGGTCGCCGCCGCGCACGACGCCCCAGCCGCGGCAGCTCTTCTGATAGTCGGTGCGTTCTTCGACGCCCAGCGTGCGGCCGTCCAACGTCCACTCGAAGGTGTCCAGGTTCTGCAGCAGCCGGCAGTTCTTGGTGTTCTGCACCCTGCGCATGTCTTCGCGGGGACGATCGGTGTCGAAGACGTGCAGCGCGCCGTCATAGACGACCAGCTCGGCGGGCGAGCCCTGTTGCCGGAGGACCTCCGTGTGCCGGCGGCACGACTCGGCGCTGACGAAATCGTCGGCGCTGCCGACGAGGGTCAGGATCGGGGCGCCGGTGGTCTTGGCGTATTGCCCGCAGCCGCCGTAGAACGGAATGTGCAGCGCGAACTTGGCGCGATCCGCGCCCAGCACGGCGGCGCGAAAGCGCTCGAAGCTGGCGAACATGGTGGCGATGGCGCCGCGCGAGAACCCGATGACGCCGATCGCGTCCGGATCGATCCTGGCATCCTGGCGCAACACCTGCAGGGCGCGCAGCGCGTCGACGCCGCCGGCCGGAAACGACAGCGTGCCCGCGCTCGACTCTGCCAGGATGCCGCGGGGCGTGAAGCTGTCGACCACCAAGCTCGCCACGCCCATGTCGTTGAACAGGCCGGCCCACTCCGTGATGGTCCGGTGGATGCCGAGGCTGGAATGCATGATGACCATCGCCGGGAAAGGCCCGCTGCCCTGGGACGGCAGCTGCAATTCGCCATGGATCGGATCGGTGTAGGCGAGCCGGCCGCCGAAGATGTCGGCCAAGTTGGTGTCCCGGGCGACCGAGTCGAACCGGATGCGTTCGGCGGCGACGGGTGCCGCGCCGAGAACCAGCGCTGACACGATCGCGATCAGGCCGCGCGGCACCCGCATGGCGGCCTACCCCAGCGCCTGCTCGAGCACGCGGGCGACGTGGAGGGCGGTGCGGTCGGCGCCGTCGTGGATCTGGTGACGGCAGCTGGTGCCGTCGGCGACGACCAGCGTGTCGGCATCGGCCTTGCGCACGGCGGGCAGCAGGTTGAGCTCGGCCATCTGCATCGACACCGCGTAGTGGTCGGCCTCGTAGCCAAACGCGCCGGCCATGCCGCAGCAGCTGGATTCGATCTGTTGGACGTCGAGGCCGGGCACCAGGCGCAGCACCGCCGCGACGTCGCCCATCACGGCGAACGCCTTCTGGTGGCAGTGGCCGTGCAGCAGCGCCGTCTTGGCGGCGAGCGGCTTGAGCGCCAGCTTGAGTCGGCTAGCCTTGTGCTCGCGCGCCAGGAACTCCTCGAACAGCAGGGCGTTGGCGGCCAGCTTCTTGGCCTCGGCGGCCGGCAGCAGGCTGAGATATTCGTCGCGCAACGTGAGCAGGCAAGACGGCTCGAGCCCGACGATCGGAACGTTGCGGGCAACGAAGGGCGCCAGCGCCGCGACCATGCGCCGGGCCTCGACGCGCGCTTCGTCGACCAGGCCGGCGGCGAGGAAGGTACGGCCGCAGCACAGCGGGCGGCGGTCGCCCGGCAGCTCCGGCAGGTGCACGCGATAGCCGGCGGCTTCGAGCACGCGCAGCGCGGCGCGGGCGTTGTCGGGCTCGAAATAGGTGTTGAAGGTGTCGACCAGCAACACCACTTCGCGGGCATCGGCGGCGGCCGGTTGTGCCCGCGCACCCAGGAACGCATCGCTGCGCCATTTCGGCAGCGAGCGCTTGGCCGAAAAACCGAGCCAGCGCTCGCTCAACGCGGCCAGGCCGGGCACGACGTCGCGCAGGTTGGCCAGTGCTGAAAACCGCCGCACGAACGGCGCATAGCGCGGCAGATACGCGATCAGCTTCTCCTTGAGCGTCAGGCCGTGGCGCTTCTGCCAATGATGCAGAAACTCGATCTTCATCTTGGCCATGTCGACGCCGGTCGGGCACTCGCGCTTGCAGCCCTTGCAGCTGACGCACAACGACATGGTCGCGCGCATGGCATCCGAGGTGAGCGCGTCGCGGCCGAGCTGGCCCGTGATCGCCAGCCGCAGCGTGTTGGCGCGGCCGCGCGTGACGTGCTGCTCGTCGCCGGTCACCCGATAGGACGGGCACATGACGCCGGGGTCGGCCTTGCGGCACTCGCCGTTGTTGTTGCACATCTCGATCGCGGCGGAAAAACCGCCCCAGTCCGACCAGTCGAGCACGGTGTCGAGTTTTTCGGCCTGGTAGCCGGGCGCGTAGCGGAACAGCGAGCGATCGTCCATCTTCGACGGCCGCACGATCTTGCCCGGGTTGAACAGCGCGCCCGGGTCGAAAGTGTCCTTGACCTCCTCGAACGCCGCGACGATCTGCTTGCCGTACATCGGCTCGTGGAACTCCGAGCGCACCAGCCCGTCGCCGTGCTCGCCGGAGTACGCACCCTTGTACTGCTTCACCATCGCGCTGGCGGCGAAGTTGAAATTACCGCCGCCGTTCGGACTCTTCGCGGCGACGCTCTTGATCACGCGCGCCGCCTCCGCAATCGACTTCCAACGGATGCCGTTCTC
>JACQAI010000587.1 GCA_016195115.1 Pseudomonadota bacterium | reverse complement strand
TCTGCACCCGCACCTTGGCGGTGCCGACGGTGTCGAAGCCGAGCAGTTGGGCGCCGCGCCGCGATACGTCGATGATGCGGCCGCGCGCGTACGGCCCGCGGTCGTTGACCCGCAGCACGATGGCGCGGCCGTTGTCCAGGTTGGTGACGCGCACGAACGACGGCATCGGCAAGGTCTTGTGCGCGGCGGTCAGGTCGTTCTGGTCATAGACCTCGCCGTTGGCGGTGTACTTCTCGTGGAAGCCCGGGCCGTACCACGACGCGATGCCGGTCTCGTCGTAGTTCCAATCCTCGGCCGGATAGTACGTCACGCCGTTGATGTCGTAGGGATTGCCGACCTTGTAGACGCCGCGCCCCGAGTCCGACGGGGTCAGGCGCTTGGCGGTGTTGAGCGCGAGGGTGCCCTCGGCGCAGCCCGAAAGCGCGATCAGAGCCGCGCAAGCCACCACCACACCAAGTCCGGTTGCGCGGCGGTTGGTCATTCGATGCGGTCGGCCAGCAGGCCGACGGCGGTGGCGAAATAGTTCGACCGGTTCCAGCGCAGCAGCACGCGGAAATTGTCGTGGATCAGGAAGGCCGGGCCGTCGCCGCCGCTGGGCAGCAGCACCGACCCCGCGGGATCGTTGGGCGCGAGCTCGCCGCCATCGGCGCGCCGTACCCCGAGCGCCGTCCACGCGCTCGCCGGCTTGGCGACGTCGAGGCTGGCGAGGCTGCGATCGAACCCCGGCGGCAGGATCACGGCGCGGCCCCAGGTCTCGTTGGCGTGCCAGCCCGACTTCGCCAGGTAGTTGGCGATCGAGGCGAACAGGTCGGGCCCGTCGCTCCAGATGTCGCGCTTGCCGTCGCCGTCGTGGTCGACGGCGTAGCGCAGGAACGACGACGGCATGAACTGGCTCTGGCCCATCGCGCCGGCCCACGACCCCTTCATGTTCGCGGGCGTGACGTCGCCGCGGTCGAGGATGCGGAGTGCGTCGAGCAGCTCGCGCCGGAAGTAGGCGCTGCGCCGGCCGTCGAACGCCAAGGTCGCGAGCGCGGCGATCACCGAGAAGCCGCCGGTCTGTTGGCCGAAATCGCTCTCGACGCCCCACAGTGCGACGATGAAGCGCGGCGCCACGCCGTAGCGCTCCGCGACCTCATCGAGCAGCGCACGGCGCTGTGCCAGCCTGTCGCGCGCCCGCTCGACCCGCGCTTGCGGCACCACACGGTCGAGATACTCGGCGAACGTCAGGGTGAATTCGGGCTGCTTGCGGTCGAGCTCGATGATCCGTGGCAATGGCGCGACGCCGACGAACGCGGCGTCCAGGGTCTGGGCCTTGATGCCCTCCGCGCGGGCGTCGGCGCGCACGCCGTTGAGCCAATCGGCAAACCGGTCGGCGCGCGCCGGGCCGGCCGCGGCGACCACACCGAGCGCGAGCAAACCGGCCAGCGCCAGCCCGCGCCAGACTCCTCGTGTCACCCGATCCGCCCGATCCCCCATACCGCGCGCCGCTAATCCACAAGATCCGCTAAGGCTAGATGTTGTGCCATTTCACGCCGCATCCCGCAACGAATGGTTTACGGCGGTCCTCGATCGCGGGGTTCAGCGGGGGCTCGGCAGCAGCTCCGGCGTCCGCCCCGCCAGATAATAGAAGACCAGCCCGATCCACTCGCGCAGCGCCCAGTGCACGCCGTCCAGGCCGGCGAGTAGCGACAGGCTCGGGGGATCGCTCTCGGGGCTGGTGCCGTAGTCGACCGGATAGGCGATCACCGGCCAGCCCTGGGCGCGGAAGCAGCCGACCGCGCGCGGCATGTGATAGGCCGACGTGATCAGCAGCCAGCGCTCGCCGGGTTTGGGCTCGACCGCGCGCTTGCTGAACAGCGCGTTCTCGTAGGTGTTGCGCGAGTCGCGCTCGAAGGCGACGCGGTCGCGCTCGAGTCCGAGGCTGTCGAACACCGCGCCCGCGATGTCGGCCTCGCGGTCGATCGTGTCGACCACCGAGGCGCTGCCGCCGGTGAACACCAGGCGCGCCTCGGGGTGGCGCCGCGCCAGCGCGACGAACGCGAACAGTCGCTCGGCCGAATCGGTCAGGACCGGCTGGCCGCGCGCGACCGACAGCCCCGGGTTGATGGCGCCGCCGAGCACGATGATGCCGTCGAGCCGGTCAGGCACGTCGACCGCCGGAAAGCGGTTCTCGAGCGGCCGCAAGATCCAGGCGCCGAGCGGCAGCACGGTCACGGCCAGGCCCAACACGGTGACGAAACCGATCAGCCAAACGCCGAGCCGGCGGCGCCCGGCGAGCAGCGCAACCAGGCCGAGGCAGAGCAGCGCCAGCAGGACGTTGCCCGGGTTGACCGCCCACCAGAACAGCTTGCTCGCGATGAAGCTCATGCGGCGCGGGGTGTATCGGTCCCGCCGCGCGCCGTCCATCCCCCTTGTAGACCGGCACGGCGCCGGGCGGTTCGAGGGATGGCGCCGGGGCGGCCAGATCGGACGCACGCCCTAGCGGCGGTCGCCCCTTCCCTGCCCGGCTGCTTCCTGGTAACTGCTCGCCGCAACCGGCGCCGGATGGGTGGCCGAGCGGTTGAAGGCACCGGTCTTGAAAACCGGCAGGGGTGCAAGCTCCTCGTGGGTTCGAATCCCACCCCATCCGCCATCCTGCTTCGCGCTTGTTCGCTGGCGTCCGACAACGCCCATGTATTCCGCTTGAGGCGAGG
>JACQAI010000629.1 GCA_016195115.1 Pseudomonadota bacterium | reverse complement strand
GGGCGTTGCGCAGCGCGTGACGCCAGGTCACCAGGCGCTGGGGCAGCCCCTTGGCGTGCGCCGTGCGGACGTAGTCGGTGCCGAGCACGCCCAGCATGCTCGAGCGCGTCGCACGCGCGATGTAGGCGATCATGATCAGGCCGAGGTTGAAGGCCGGCAGCACCAGGCCGCGCAGCCGCGCCCCGGGGTCGCTGAGCTCGGCGCCGCCGATCACCGGGAACCAGTGCAGCTGGATGGCGAACGCCAGCAGCAGCAGGATACCGGAGACGAACGCCGGGAACGACAGGCCGAGCAGCGACACCACGCGCGCGGCGTAGTCGATCGCGGTGTTGTGGCGGCGTGCCGCGACGACGCCGAGCGGCAGGCCGAAGATCACCCCGATCGCGAGCGCGCTGACCGTCAGCTCGAGGGTGTACGGCAGCACGTCGCGCACCTCAGCCCAGATCGGCCGGTTGGTCACTAGCGAGCGGCCGAGGTCGCCGCCCAGGACCTGGCCGAGGAAATCGACGTACTGGCTGGCCAGCGGTCGATCGAGCCCGAGCTGCTGGCGCAGCGCCGCCAGCGCCTCCTGGGTCGCCGAGTCGCCGAGGATCACGAGCGCCGGGTCGCCGGGCGCCACGCGCACGAAGAAGAACACCAGCGACAGCACCGCCAGCAGGGTCGGGATCGCGACCAGCAGCCGCTTGAGGGCGTAGCTCAGCACCGCGCCCTCACTGCCGGCACGGTCACTTCAGCGTGCTCGCCTCGGTGATCAGCGGTCCCAGAGACAGCGACGCTTCGAACTTGTAGCCGTAGTCGAGGCGGTCTCGGTGCGCCCACACGTTCAGCACCTCGTAGAGCGGCACCGCGCATACCGCCTCGACCAGCTTGCGCTGGGCGGTCACCCACAAGGCCTTCTGCTTGGCGGGATCGGCCTCGATGCGGGCGGCGTCGATCTCGGCGTCGGCCATCGCGCAGTGCGAGAAATTGGTCACCCCGGTCGGCGTCCCGACAATGCTGCGCGAGTGAAAAAACGGCGTCAGGTAGGAATCGGCGATCGGGAAACGGCCGGCGGAGTAGGCCGTCAAGTCGCTGAGGTCTTTGCGGATCTGGGCGTGGAAGGTCGGATGATCGACGATGTCGAGCTGCAGCGCGATGCCGGCGCGCTTGAGCTGCGCCTGCACGACCTCCATGCCGCTGAGCATCGAGGGCAAGGTGGTTTGGATCGAGCGCACCGCGACGCCGTTCGGGTGGCCAGCCGCGGCGAGCAGCGCCTTGGCCTTGGCGATGTCGTGGCCGTGCAGCGGCGCGCTCGCATCGGTGCCGAGATAGCCCACGGGGATGATGGAGACCGGTGCCGCCGTGGTCAGCGGTCCCTTGAACCGCACCATCTCGGCACGGTTGACCGTGTGCGCGATCGCCTGGCGCACGCGCAAGTCGTCGAGCGGCTTGCGGGTGATGTTGAGATGGATCTCCATCAGCTGGGTCGGGCCGAAGACGTCGACCAGCGTGTGGGGCAGCTCCTTCATGCGCTCGGCCCACTTCTGGTCCTGGCGGCCGTACAAGAGATCGATCTCGCCCGACGTGTAGGCGAGGTCGCGGCTGGCGTCCGACGGGATGAAACGGTAGACGATGCGATCGATCTTGGGCGCGCCGCGGAAGTAGCCACGATGCGCCAGCAGGGTCAAAGACTGGTTGGCCTTGTACTCGGCGATCGCGAACGGCCCGGTACCGACCGCCTTGGTGCGGAAGTCGTCGCCCAGCGCCTCGGCTGCCTTGCGGCTGACGATGTAGCCGCCCTGGTAGCCGGTGACGACACCGAGCAAGCTCGGGATCGGCTGCTTGAGCTTGATCTGCACGGTCAGGGGATCGAGCGCGGTGACCGCCGCGATGTCGGAAAAATCCGACGAGAACGCCGAGCGCTTGGGATCGGCGGCGCGCTCGAGCGAGAACACGACGTCGTCCGCCGTCAGCGCGCCATAGTCGCCGTGGAACGTCACGCCCTTGCGCAGATGGAAGGTCCAGGTGAGCTTGTCGGCCGAGGCTTCCCAGCGCTCGGCGAGATCGGGCTCGATGGTCTCGGGATCGACCGAGCCCGGCCGCATGCGCACCAGGCCGCTGAACATCCAGCCGATCACCGCCTTGTCGGGTGTGGTCGCGGTGCGGTGCGGATCGAGCGAGCCCAGGTCCGCGGCCGCCATGCCGACCGCGAGCACCTGCTCGGCTGCAGCGGGTGGGGTGGCGAGCGCGGCGCCGAGCGCGGCCGCGACCAGCCAGGCCGCGCGCATCACGCGGCTTGCGTTCACGGCCGCTTCATATAGCTGATGCTGTACTTGATCCCGGACGCGATCTTGCCGCCGAGATCGAGCGTAATGTTCCAGTGGCCGAGATGGGGCACCTTGATGTGGATGGGCGATGTCTTGTACTCGCCGCCGACGAACTCGTGCTTGAGGCCGTTGCGGTATTTCTGGAAGTTGCCGTCGTCCATCACCCGCACGTGGCACTTGTGCGTAATCTTGATGACCACGGTGTCGCCGCCGTTCAGGTATTCGCGCGTGTGGATGAAATCCATGGCTCGATCCCCCTGCCCCGACTCGTCGCACAGTTCGGCCCGGCGGGCAACCGGGCCGTCAGCGCGGCAGGGGTGCAGCCCCGCGAGCGCCACAAAACTCAAGTGCGGCCTCGGCACACGCCGCGCGCGTCGTTTTGGTCGCTCGCAGGGCTTTCGCCCCCGCCGCTCTAGTCACTAAGCCGGATATTGCTGGCGCGGATCACCCCCGCATAGCGCTCGGTGTCGGCGGCGATCCGGCGCGCGATGTCGTCGCGGTCCATCGGGGCAGCGGGCTCAACGCCAAGGCGGGCAAGCTGCGCGCGCACCGTCGGCTCGGCGACCGCGCGATTGATGGCCTCGACGATGCGGGCCTGGATCGCCGGCGCAATGCCGGCGGGCGCCGCCAGGCCGTACCACGGTACGAGATTGGCCTCCGGGTAGCCGGCCTCGGCAAACGTCGGCACCTCGGGCAACAGCGGCGAGCGTGCCGGTCCGATCACCGCGAGGCCGTGCAGCGCCCGGCTGCGCACGTGGTCGGCGACCAGGCCAACCGAAGCGACCATCACGTGGATGCGGTTGGCCAGCAGGTCATGGATCGCCGGCGGCTGGCCCTTGTAGGCGATCTCGGTCATCGCCAGCCGCTGGCCGTTGAGGAAGATCGCCGTGTTGAGGTGGGTCGACGAGCCGACCCCGACATTGGCGACGTTGAGCTCGCCCGGCGCGCGGCGCGCCCGCGTGACCAGCGCCGCGACGTCGGGCGCGACGTCCGGATGGACCACGAGCGTCGCTGGCGCCCAGGCGATCACGCCGACACCGGCGAAGCTCTTCTCGCTCCACGGTAGGGTGCCGCCGTAGAGCCGTGGATTGGCCATCATGGCCGGGCCTGCATACACCCACGTGTAGCCGTCGGGC
The DNA here is from genome assembly GCA_016195115.1 of Pseudomonadota bacterium. Lineage (GTDB taxonomy): Bacteria > Pseudomonadota > Alphaproteobacteria > Elsterales > Elsteraceae > JACQAI01. Next base: position 521 of record JACQAI010000629.1, on the reverse strand, counting down.
GCCGCGCGCGCGGCCTGCTCGAAGGCGATGTTGCCGTTGGCGCCCGGCTTGTCCTCGATCACGATCGGTTGGCCCCAGACCTCGGCCAGCCGCGCGGCGACTACGCGCGTCATCAGATCGACGATGCCGCCCGCCGGATAAGGCACGATGACGCGGATGACGCGGGTCGGGAAAGCGTCGTCGGCGCGCGCCGCCACGGCCAGCAGCACGGCAACCACACAGGCCGCGAAGCGGGCGGCGATCACCGCTGCCACGGCACGGCAGCGCGTGGCCAAGCCGTCAAATGCATAGCGGCGGTGCGCGATCGAGGCACTGTACATCGGGGTCGGTCCGTTACCCGGTCGAGCCTATCACGTCGTCGCGCAGGCAGGCGGCGCGATGGTCGGGCCCAAGGGAGCGCAGCGCGGGGACGGCCGCCGCGCAGTCGTCCGCGGCGTGCGGGCAGCGGGTACGGAACACGCAACCGGACGGCGGCGCCGCCGGATTGGGCAGCTCGCCTGCGAGCACCGCGGGCGGCTGGG
>JACQAI010000628.1 GCA_016195115.1 Pseudomonadota bacterium | reverse complement strand
GCGCCGATGTTCCTGAGCCACGGCGACGGCGCCCGGGTGTGGGATGTCGACGGCAACCGGTATGTCGATCTGATCTCGGCGCTGCTGCCGATCCTGCTGGGCTATCGCGATGCCGACGTCGACCAGGCGGTCCGTCGCCAGCTCGGCAACGGCGTGAGCTTCAGCCTGGCGACCGAGCTCGAGGTGCAGCTGGCGGAAAAGCTGGTCGAGCTGATCCCGGCCGCCGAGCAGGTCCGCTTCGCCAAGAACGGCACCGACGTGACGTCGGCGGCGGTCCGGTTGTCGCGTGCCGTGACCGGACGCGAGCGCGTCGCGGTCGGCGGCTATCACGGCTGGCAAGATTGGTCGATCGCCTCGACACCCTACCAGCGCGGCATCCCGGGTGCCGTGGCGGCGCTGACGCACCGCTTTGGATTCAACGACCTCGCAGCCTTGCGCACCGTGCTCGAAGCGCATCGCGGCGAGTTCGCCGCCGTCATCCTGGAGCCGGTCGGCATCGCCGAGCCGGCGCCGGGCTATCTCGCCGCCGTCCGCGATCTTGTCCATGCCCATGGCGCGTTGCTGATCTTCGATGAGATCGTCACCGGGTTTCGCGTCGCCGTCGGTGGCGCCCAAGCGCATTACGGCGTCACGCCAGACCTGGCCTGCTTCGGCAAGGCGATGGCAAACGGTCTGCCGCTGGCCGCCCTGGTCGGACGCCGCGACGTCATGCGCGAGCTCGAGACGGTGTTCTTCTCGGGTACGTTCGGCGGCGAGACCCTGTCGCTGGCCGCGGCGCTCGCGGTCATCGCCAAGCTCGAGCGCGAGCCCGTGCTCGAACTTCTGTGGCAACGCGGCCGCGAGCTGTACAGCGGCGCCACCGCGGCGATCGCCGGGGCAGGTCTGAGCGACACGCTCGCGCTGGGCGGCCTGCCGCCCTGGAAGATCTTGAGCGTCCAGGATCATGCCGGCGGCAGCCGCCAGGCGACCAAAACCGTGCTGCTGCGTGAGATGCACGCGCGCGGCGTCCTGATCGGGGCGAGTCACAACGTCACCGCGGCGCTCGATGACGCGGATGTCGATGTCGTGCTGGCGGCCTGGCGGGAGTCGGCCGCGGTGGTGCGCCGCGAGCTCGATCGCGGCGACCTCGATCGGCGGCTTGGCAACAGCATCATCAACCCGCCGTTCCAGGCGCGGGCGAGCTGAGCGATGCTGGCCGTCTTCCGCGCCGACGCCGATCTCGCCCAAGGCGGCGGTCACGTCGCCCGTTGCTCGGCGCTGGCGCGCGAGCTCCGGCGGCGCGGCTGCCGCACCGCGCTGGCCGGGCGCAGCGGCAGTCTCGCGACCGTCCCGTTCGTCGCCGGCGCCTTCGACGAGATGCAGCCGCTCGAGCGCGGCGAGGTCGACGAGCTGTCCGTACGCTGGCCCGATGGCTGCGACGTCGCGGTGGTCGACCACTACGGCTATGACGCCCGGTTCGAGAGCAGCTTGCGGCCCTGGGCACACCGTATTCTGGCGATCGACGATCTGGTCGACCGGTCCCACGATTGCGACCTGCTGTTGGATGCCTCGCTCAGCCGCGCCTCGGACGACTACGCCGCGCTGGTGCCGGGGCACGCGCGCTTGCTGATCGGCCCCGAGTTCGCCTTGCTGCGGCCCGATTTTTCGGCCGCTCGGTCGGCCCGGTCGCCGCGGCACTTCGCCGATGCCCGGCTGCGCGTCCTGGTGATGTTCGGCGCGACCGATCACGGCGGCCAGACCGAGCTCGCCGTCGCGGCCTTGGCGAATTCGGACCTGCCGATCGAGATCGACGTCGTGGTCGGACCGCTCGCGCGGTCTCTGCCGGCCTTGGAGCGCCTCGCCGCCGGCGCGCGCGTGCCGGTTGCGCTGGCGGTCGGCGCGACCGATATCGCCCGACGGATGTCGGCGGCCGACATCGGCATCGGCGGAGCCGGAACCACCAGCTGGGAACGCTGCTGCGTCGGCCTGCCCGCGATGGTCATCGTGCTGGCCGACAACCAGGTGCACATCGCGCGCGGCCTGGGTGCGCACGGCGCCGCGCTCGTGCTCGGTGCCATGCCGAACGTCACGGGCGCGTGCATCGTCGATACGGTGCGCGGGCTGATCGAATGCCCCGATCGCCTGCGCCGCATGAGCGCATCGGCGGCGGCGCTGTGCGACGGGCGCGGCGCCGAACGGGTCGCGGATCAGATCATCAAGGAGCTGCACTGACATGGCGTCCGCCACGATCTCGATCGCCGGCCGGCCGATCGGCCCCGACTGTGCGCCCTACGTCATCGCCGAGATTTCGGGCAACCACAACGGCGAACTCGCCAAGGCCTGCGCGCTGATCGAGGCCGCCGCGCGCGCCGGCGCCGATGCCGTGAAGCTCCAGACCTACCGGGCCGACACCATCACGCTCGACTGCGATCACGAGGACTTCCAGATCACCGAGGGTCCCTGGGCGGGCCGCCGGCTCTACGACCTCTATGGCGAAGCCCACACGCCGTGGGACTGGCACGGCGCGCTGTTCGACTGCGCGCGGCGCGCCGGCATCACGATCTTCAGCACGCCGTTCGATCACACCGCGGTCGATCTCCTCGAATCGCTCGCGGCGCCGGCCTACAAGATCGCATCGTTCGAGATCGTCGATCTGCCGTTGATCGAGCGGGTCGCGCGGACCGGCAAGCCCATGATCCTGTCGACCGGCATGGCGACCCACGACGAGATCGCCGAAGCGGTCGATACCGCGCGCGCCGCGGGCTGCGCCGCGCCGGTCGTGCTCCATTGCATCAGCGGCTATCCGACACCGATCGGCGAGGCCAATCTGAGCACCATCGGCGCGCTGCGCGCGCGCTTGGGCACCATCGTCGGGTTGTCCGATCACACGCTCGGCACCACTGCCGCGGTCGCCGCGGTCGCGCTCGGCGCCCGGGTGATCGAAAAGCACGTGACCCTGCGGCGGGCCGACGGCGGCCCCGATGCCGCGTTCTCGCTCGAGCCGCCCGAGCTCGGGCAGCTGGTGACCGGGTGCCGCGACGCGTTCGCGGCGCTTGGCCAACCCGATGCCGGGCTGCAGGCGAGCGAGCGCACCAACACGATCTTTCGCCGCTCGCTCTATGTCGTGGCCGACGTCGCGGTGGGCGAGCCCTTCACGGCGGGCAACGTCCGCTCGATCCGGCCCGGGTACGGATTGCCGCCCAAGCACCTGCCGGCGGTGCTCGGCCGGGCCGCCGCGTGCGCGATCGAGCGCGGCCGCGCCCTCGACTGGACGATGGTCGAGGGTGGCCGGACCATCGCGTCATGACCGTGCCGTCCCTGGCGGCGCCGCTGCGGACCCAGCTCGTCGCGGGGACGCGCTTCGTCGCCAGCTTTGGCCTCGCCAAAGCGACCGCCTTCGTCGGGCCGTTGCTGCTCGCCCGCTTCGCCTCGCCGGCCGAGTACGGCGCCATCGAGCTCGCGCTCAGCATCGGGTTGTTGGGCGCCGTGGTGGGTTCGCTCGGCATGCCGCTCGCGGTGCCGCAGCTCTATCTCACCCTCGGGCGCCGGCGCATCGAAGATCTGCTCGCCTTCCAGACGCTCGCCGTCGCCGT
>JACQAI010000627.1 GCA_016195115.1 Pseudomonadota bacterium | reverse complement strand
CGCTTGAGCGGATCGGCGACCTTGAGGGACATGCGGCCGATCTTGTCGATCTCGATCTCGACGGTTTCGCCGTCCTGCAGCGCGCCCAGGCCCTCGTGGTTGGTGCCGCACGAGATCAGGTCGCCCGAATTCATGGTCATGACCGTGGTGGCGAACTCGATCAGCGCCGGCACGCGGTGCTCCATGTCGTCGGTGTTGTAGTTGTGACGCAGCTGGCCGTCGTTCCAGAAGCGCACCACCAGGTCGTTGGGCTCCGGGATCTCGTCGGCTGTGGTGATGCACGGACCAATCGGCGCGAAGGTGTCGAACGACTTGCCGAGCCAGCTCGCGGGCGGCCCGACCGGCCAGGTCCGCCTGCCGTCGCCGCGCGCCGAGACGTCGATCATGGTCGTGTAGCCGAATACGGCGCTGCGCCAATCCTTCTCCTTGACCGTCTTGGCCGGGCCCTTGAGCACGATCGCGAGCTCGGCCTCGTGCATGAACATCCACGGCACGGTGAACTCGGGCAGCATGATGGTGTCGCCCGGCCCGACCACGGCGTCGGGGTTCTTCATGAACATGCTGAGCGGCCGCGCCTCGCGCTGGGCGTGCTCCCAGTAGTTGGCGATGCAGGCGAGGATTTTTCCAGGTCGCGGCAAGGGCGCGCGCAGGCGTATCTCGTGGAGCGGTGTCGCGGCGCCGGTCGATGCGAGCTTCTCGAGCGCAGGCCGCAGGCGATCGAAGTCGTCGATGATGCCCTGCATGGTCAGCTGCGGCGTGTAGCTTGCCGTCACGGCGTCCGCGATGTCGACCACACCGCGCGCGGTCAACAGGCCGGGCCGCAACTCGCGGGCACGGGCGCCAGTCTGGAACAGCACGAGCTTCATGGGCCGTCCTCCCCTCAAGTCGCGGCGCTCAGCCGCTGCCGAGATCGGGCTATGTCATCAGGACACTCACTCTACCCCCCTCCCCACCCTCCCCCTCAAGGGCCCCCTTGAGGGGGAGGGTGGGGAGGGGGGTAGGATGGCGGGCAAGTCACGAAGGAGGCGGCGATGAGCACCAGGTATGACGTCGGCGGACTGCAGGTCGATCGGATCATCGAGATGGAGCGACCGCACGCCGTGCCGACGACGTTCTTCCCGAACACGCCGCAGTCGGTGTTTGACGACAACCGCCCTTGGCTCGAGGAAATCGGCGCGCTCGACAAGGCGACCGGCAACCTGGTGCTGTGCTTCCAGTCGCACGTCGTGCGCACCAAGCATCACACCATCCTGGTCGATTCCTGCATCGGCAACCACAAGGACCGGCCGAACCGACCGCTGTGGCACATGAAGACCGACGACACTTATATGAAGCAGCTGTCCTCGGTCGGCCTGTCGGTCGGCGACATCGATTTCGTGATGTGCACTCACATGCACGTCGACCATGTCGGCTGGAACACCCGGCTCGAGAACGGCCGCTGGGTCCCGACCTTCCCGAAGGCGCGCTATCTGTTCTCCAAGAAGGAATACGACTACTGGGCCGCCGAGCACGCCAAGACGCCGAACAACGCCATCGCCGACAGCGTTATCCCGATCGTCGAGGCCAAACGCGCCGACTTCATCACCAGCGACCACGCGGTCGACGACTCCGTGGCGTTGCTGCCGACCCCGGGTCATACGCCCGATCACTACGCCGTCATGCTGGGCAAGGGCGGCAAGGCCGGCATCATCACCGGCGATCTGATGCATTCGCCGATCCAGGTGCGCATCCCCGAGATGGCGTCGTGGCCCGACTACGACCCCAAGCAGGCCGGCGCGACGCGGCGGGCCTTCCTCGAGCGGCTGTGCGACACCCCGACCTTGTGCTGCACCGCGCACTTCCCGTCGCCGTCGACCGGCAGGATCACGCGCTGGGGCGACGGCTTCCGCTACACGCCGGTCGCCGCCTGAGGAGGCGCGCGCCATGCAGATCGTCGACGCGCAGATCCATCTGTGGTCCAAGGGCACGACCCTGCCGCCGCACCGCGCCGAGCCCTACGGCATGGCGCAGGCGCTGGCCGACATGGACGCCGCCGGGGTCGACGCCGCGCTGATCCATCCGCCGAGCTGGGACGTCGATTCCAACGAACTCGCGGTCGAGGCGGCGCGCGCTTTTCCCAAGCGCTTCGCGATCTTGGGCCGGCTGCCGCTCGACAAGCCCGAGAGCCGCGACCAGGTCGCGACCTGGAAGCAGCGCACCGGCATGTTGGGCTTCCGCTTCACCTTCCTGCAGCCGCACCAGAAGAGCTGGCCGACCGACGGCACGATCGACTGGGTGTTTCCTGCGGCCGAGAAGGCGGGGCTGCCGATCGCGTTGCTCGCCGGCGATTTCCTGCCGCTGGTCGGGCAGATCGCCGAGCGGCATCCCGGCCTGAAGCTGATCGTCGACCACATGGGTCGGCTGCGCCAGAACAAGGGCGCGGCGGTGTTCGACAGCATGGATCAGCTGGTCGCGCTGGCGCGGCATCCCAACATCGCGGGCAAGGCGACCGGCGGCCCGGGCGACGCCACCGACGCCTATCCGTTCAAGAGCCGGCATCCATACTACCGGCGGCTCTACGACGCGTTCGGCCCGGCGCGCCTGTTCTGGGGCACCGACATCACGCGCATGCCGTGCACGTGGCGCCAGTGCGTCACCGCGTTCACCGAGGACATGCCGTTCCTTTCCGAGCGCGACAAGACGCTGATCATGGGCCAGGCGTTGTGCGACTGGATCGGATGGGAGAGAACATGATCACACCCAGCTACGTCCGCACCATGGCGGCGTACAACGCCGAGATGAACCGCCGGCTCTACGACGCCGCGGCGCGTTTGACCGACGCCCAGCGCAGGGAAAACCACGGGGCGTTCTGGAGCTCGATCCACGGCACGCTGGTCCACATCCTGTGGGGCGACGCCCAATGGATGTCGCGCTTCTCCGACTGGCCGCGGCCGGACACGCCGATCAAGCAGAGCGCCGGCATGATCGACGATTTCGCCGAGCTCAGCGCCCGCCGCACCAAGGCCGACACCGACATCGTGGCCTGGGCGGCCGGCGTCGACGAGCCCTGGCTGGCCGAGGACATGGTGTGGTTCAGCGGCTCGCTCCAGAAGGAGATCCGCAAGCCGCGCGGCTACCTGGTGACCCATTTCTTCAACCACCAGACCCACCATCGCGGCCAGGTCCACGCGCTGCTCACCGCGGCCGGCCAGACGACCGGCGACACCGATCTCTTCATCGTGGTGCCCGAGCCGGTTTGACGCCGGCCGGCGGCGCTTCTCCGACAATTGCTTGCGCTCGGCGTGCGAGCGATGATCGCCCCAGCGGCCGGTGAGAATGGTCGCGACCTGGGGAGAAGCGCTATGACGGATCGGTTGCTGACGCGTCGCTCGATGATCGCCGCCGCGGCCGCCGGAGTCGCGGGCCTCGCCTGGTCGGCGGCGCGGGCACAGTCCGATGCCCGGTTGCGCATGTTCTGGTGGGGCTCCAAGGAGCGCGCCGAGCGCACCGAGAAGGCCAACCTGCTGTTCCAGAAGCACAGCCCGGGCATCACGATCGCGGGCGAGACCTTGGGCTGGACCGACTACTGGCCGCGCGTCGCGACCCAGGCGGCGGCGCGCAACGTCGCCGACGTGCTGCAGATGGACTACCGCTACATCTTCGAATATGCGCGCCGCGGCGCCCTGTTGGCGCTCGACGGGTTCGTGCCCGCGCACCTCAAGCTCGGCGACTTCAGCGCCGCCGCGGTCGACAGCGGCAAGGTCGACGGCAAGCTGTACGGCATCAGCCTCGGGCTGAATTCGACCGCGCTGATGTACGACCAGGCGGCGATCGCCGCGCTCGGCCTCAAGCCGCCCAGCGCGACGATGAGCTGGGCCGAGATCGGCGCTCTGGCGGGCGAGATCACCAAGGCGGCGAAGCGGTCAGGCTACACCGGCCTGCAGGACGCCGCGCGCTACGAGCCGGCGCTCGAGGTCTGGCTGCGCCAGCGCGGCAAGGCGCTATACACCGAGGACGCCAAGCTCGGTTTCGACGACACCGACATGGCCGAGTGGTTTGCGTTCTGGAGCGATCTGCGCAAGCAGGGCGCCTGCGCCGCGCCGGAGGTCCAGGCGCTCGACATGGGCGAGATCGACTCGAGCCTCCTGACCCTGGGCAAGGTCGCGATCGTGTTCGCGCACTCCAACCAGCT
>JACQAI010000626.1 GCA_016195115.1 Pseudomonadota bacterium | reverse complement strand
GATAAAGGTGGCGCGGGTTCCAGTCGATCAGCACGCCGCCGAGGTCGAACACGGCGATGGTCGGGGAGGGGGCCATGGCGCTCCTAAAGCAGACGCTCGTCAGGCTGCCCTACTCACGCCGTCATTGCGAGCGCAGCGAAGCAATCCAGTCGGTCCGCTGGATTGCTTCGTCGCTGCGCTCCTCGCAATGACGGCGTGAGTGAAACCGGGTAAAGACAGGCTCTGGCCATCCCACGAGGATTTTGCCAGGCTTGCCGCCATGACGATCCGGATCGGCATCAACCCGATCACCTGGAGCAACGACGACCTGCCGGAGCTTGGCGGCGATACGCCGCTCGAGACCTGCCTGGCCGAGGCCCGCCAGGCCGGCTATGCGGGCATCGAGCTCGGCAACAAATTTCCGCGCCGCGCCGCGGCGCTGCACGAGATCCTGGCGCGTCACGGCTTGGCGCTGGTCTCGGGGTGGTACAGCGGCGGCCTGCTGACGCGGTCGGTGGCCGAGGAGATCGCCGCGGTGTCCGCTCACCTCGAACTGCTCGCCGCGATGGGTTGCCGCGTGATGGTGTTCGCCGAGACCACCGGCGGCGTGGTCGGCGCCCGCGGCACGCCGGTGACCCGGCGGCCGCGCCTCGACGATGGCGACTGGGCGGACTTCGGCGCCAAGCTGACGGCGCTGGCCGAGCATCTGGCGAGCCGCAGCGTCGCGCTCGCCTATCACCATCACATGGGCACGGTGGTCGAGAGCGCCGCCGACATCGACCGCCTGATGGCAACGACCGGGCCGGCGGTCGGGCTGCTGCTCGATACCGGCCATCTGGTCTATGCCGGTGCCGACCCCGTGGCGGTGGCGCGGCGGCATGTGCGACGCATCAATCACGTGCACTGCAAGGACGTGCGGCCAGCCGTGCTCGCGCAGGTGCGCGCCGCCGACTCGAGCTTCCTCGACGCGGTGGTCGCCGGCGTCTTCACCGTGCCGGGCGACGGCTCGATCGCGTATCGGCCGTTGCTGACGCTGCTCGGCGAGGCGCAATATCACGGCTGGCTGGTCGTCGAGGCCGAGCAGGATCCGGCCAAGGCGCACCCGCTGACCTACGCCCGCGCGGGCTACCAGCATCTGAGCACGGCAGCCGCGCACGCCGGGCTGCGCGAGACGAGGAACCCATGAAGATCGGCATGATCACCGACAGCCTGGGCGAGTTCTCGGTCGACGATCTCTTGCGCACGTCGGCTGAGCTCGGCATCGACATGCTCGAGTTTGCCGGCGGCAACTGGTCGTCGGCGCCGCACCTGGCGCTCGACGAGCTGCTCGACAGCAACACGGCACGCCAGGAGTTCCTGGCGAGGGTCAAGGACCATGGCCTCGCGATCAGCGCGCTCAACTGCTCGGGCAATCCCGTGCACCCGGGCGAGCACGGCCGACGCCACGACGCGGTGACGCGCAAGACCATCCGGCTCGCGGGGCTGATGGGCGTCGAGCGCGTCGTCATGATGTCGGGCTGCCCGGGCGGGCCGGGCGACGCCAACGCCAACTGGGTGGTGACCAACTGGCCGGCCGAGATGCGCGCGATCCTCGATTACCAGTGGAACGACGTGCTGATCCCCTACTGGCGCGATCTGGTCGCCTACGCCAATGGCCAGGGTGTGCGCAAGCTGTGCCTGGAGCTGCACGGCCACCAGAACGTCTACAGCGTCGAGACGTTCTGGCGGCTGCGCGATGCGGTCGGCGACACCGTCGGGGTCAATTTCGACCCCAGCCATCTGATGTGGATGGGCGCCGATCCCCTGATCGCGATCCGCGCGCTCGGCGACGCGATCTACCACGTCCACGCCAAGGACACGCGGGTCGATCCGACGATCGCCGGGACCAACGGCCGGCTCGACCACAAGCCGGCCAACGCGCTGGGCGACCGCGCCTGGAACTACGTCACCCTCGGCTACGGCCACGGTGAGGCCTGGTGGCGGCAGTTCTGTGCGTTGCTGCGCGTCGCCGGCTATAATGACGTGCTGTCGATCGAGCACGAGGACCTGCTGATGTCGCCGCTCGAAGGGGTGACGAAATCGGTCCGCCTGCTGCGCGAGGTGATGGTTTAAGATCCGTCCGACGAGCTTTGGGAGGATGCCCATGCCAGTGATCAAAGTGACCGATATCGCCTGGGGCCGGATCCGGTCCCCCGATCTCGACAAACAGGAGGAATTCCTCACCAATTTCGGCATGGTGCGCGCGGCGCGCACCAAGTCCGCCCTCTACATGCGCGGCACCGATCCGGCGCACCATCTCCACGTCACCGACCTCGGCGAGCCGCGCCATGTCGGGCTGGCGTTCTACGCCGCCAGCGCCGACGACCTCAAGAAGCTCGCCAAGGTCGAGGGCGCTTCGGCCATCGAGCATGTCGACGAGCCCGGCGGCGGCCAGCGCGTGCGGCTCAAGGACCCCGACGGCTATCAGGTCGAGGTCGTCCACGGCCTCGAGCAGCTGGCGCCGATCAAGCTCGAGCGGCCGGCGAACAACTCGGGTGCCGAGAAGCAGCGTCGGCGCGGCGCGCTCTACCGGGTCAAGTCCGGGCCATCGCACATCAAGCGCATGGGCCACGGCGTCGTCATGACGGCGAATTTCACCAAGATGCTGGCGTGGTACCGCGAGACCCTTGGGCTGATCTGCTCGGACGACATCTATGACGGCGACAAGGCCAATATCGTCGGCTCGTTCAATCGCTGCGACCGCGGCGACGAGTATGTCGACCACCACACCGTCTTCCTGATCAAGGGCGACAAGACCGGCCTCAACCACCTGTCCTACGAGGCCGCCGACATCGACGACGTGATGATCGGTCACGAGCACCTCAAAGCGAAGGGCTACTCGCACATGTGGGGCATGGGCCGCCACCTGCTCGGCAGCCAGGTGTTCGACTACTGGGCGGACCCGTGGAACCGCGTGCACGAGCATTGGGCCGACACCGACGTGCTCAACGCCAAGACGCCGCCCGGGCTCTATCAGCGCGGTCCGGAGATCGCCGGTCCCTGGGGCGAGCCGTTGCCCGAGCGGTTCATGGGTCACGCCACGCCGTAAGATCCCTCACCTCCCTCTCCCGCAATGCGTCGCAATGCGGGAGAGGGAAGGGGCCCGCGCCGCGCAAGCGGCGTGGGAAGGGTGAGGGCCCTAACCGAGGACCTTGCGCACGGCGTCGACGCGGACCGCATGGTCGATCAGCTCGGCGATCGTCGGCAGCTGATCGAGCGCGATCACGGCGTCGATGATGGCATCGACCTTGTTGGGCAGCGCCAAGCTGCAGTTCTCCTGGAACTTGACCGCGAGGTCGGACACGCTGAGCGGGTTCTCCGGGCTGCCGCGGTTGTGCTCCTCGACGCGCTCCAAGGTCTTGCCATCGGTCGTCTCGACCACCACCCAGCCCCTGTACTGCCAGCTCCCCGGCGCGTCCGGATCGATCACGTAGGCGATCTTCTGCGCCAGCCCGAGGATGTCGGTGTTCGAGATGTTGCGGGTGTTGAAGCTGCGAAAATCGACCTTGCCGAAATGCAACGCCTCGGCGAGCACGTACTGCAGGCTGCCGCGCGCCTGGATGTAGGTCTGCGGCGCCAACTTCTCGTGCTGCGGCTCGCACACCAGCGGGATCATGTACTCGGCGACCGGGCAGGTGATCTGCTTGACCTTGTCGGGCTTGAGGCCCTCGTGCTGGATGAGATGCAGCAGGGCGTCGACGTAGGCGTGCAGCACGTGGGCGCACGGATAGGGCTTGAACGAGATGTAGCGGCTTTCCCAGTCGCGGCCGAGCTTGGCGACCATGCGCTCGAAGTCGAACGGATAGCCGGGGTCCTGGACGTGGCTGTGGAACACGCCGTGGCGGCCCTCGAGCACGGTCGCGGGCCCGGTGAAGCCGTTCTTGCCGAGCAGCGCCGCCGCGATACCGCCGTGCGCCGCCCAGCCGGGGTGCATCAACTGCGTCCATGTGCCGTCGACCCACGACTCGTTGATGCCGGCGGCCTGGCTGCCCGCGATGCCGATGGCGTGGCGCGTGCGGTCCATGTCGAGCCCGAGCAGCCGGCATGCGACGAAGGTCGCGCCCAAGGTGCCGACGATGCCGGTCGGATGGAAGCCGCCGCGATGGAACGCGCCGGGTGCGGCGCAGCCGATCCGGCAGGTGACCTCGTTGCCGGCTGCGATCGCGGTGAGCACGTCGGCGCCGCTGGCGTGCACGTGCTCGCCGATCGCGAGCGCGGTCGCGACGATCGGGGCGCTGACGTTGATCATCGTCTCGTTGTGGGTGTCGTCGTAGAGGAAGCCTTCGGCGAGCGCGCCGTTGACCAACGCCGCGAGCATCGGCGCAACCATGTCGCCGAAGCCGAGCACGTGGGCGGTACCGCCGACGCCGCCCATCTCGAGCGCCGCCTCGCGCACCGCCCGGCCGTAGTCGAGCACGCTCGAGCCCAGGGCGAGGCCGATGGTGTCGAGCACGCGCAGCTTGGTCGATTCGACGACGTCCTCGGGCAGATCCTCGAAGCGCAGGGTCAACAGCCAGCGCGCCAGCTGCTCGCTAAAGCTGGCCAAACCCGCCCTCCCCGGGGGCGTCCCGCATGGGCATTGCGATCGCCGTCATGTCATGCTCTCCGTCTGTCCTATACCGCATCGGCGGCGAATTTGGCATAACGGCTTGAGCCGACCCTGGATTCGGGAGCTTTGATCGCCATGCCGCCGGTGCGCCATCCCGCCGACCGCCCCATCCTCCTGACCGGTGCCGCCGGCGGCCTCGGCACGGCGCTGCGGCCGCATCTGGCCGCGCGCTACGGCGCGTTGCGCAGCTCGGACATCGTGCCGTTCGGCCCGGCGCTCGCGGGCGAGGAGATCGTCGTCGGCGACCTCGCCGACGAGGCGTTCTGCGACCGGCTGGGCGCCGGCGCCGGCGCGCTGGTCCATCTCGGCGGCCGCTCGACCGAGGACAGCTGGCAGGTGATCTGCCGTGCCAACATCGTCGGCTGCTTCAACATGTTCGATGCCGCGCGCGTCGCCGGCATCAAGCGCGTGGTGTTCGCGAGCTCGAACCACGCGATCGGCTTCCATCCATCAAGCCAGCGCCTCGACGCGACGGCCCGCCAGCGCCCGGACTCGCTCTACGGCGTCAGCAAGGCGTTCGGCGAGGATCTCGCCAGCCTCTACGTCGACAAGCATCAGATGGAGATCGCCTGCCTGCGCATCGGCTCGTCGTTCCCCGAGCCGGCCGACGTGCGCCAGCTCGCGACCTGGCTGAGCTACGACGATCTGTTCCGCCTGATCGTCGCCTGTCTGGAGGCGCCCAAGCTCGGCTTCGCGGTGATGTACGGCGCCTCGAAGAATTCGCGCGGCTGGTGGGACAATGCCAAGACCCCGGAGATCGCCTTCGAGCCCAAGGACAGCGCCGACGTCTACGCCCACAAGCTGATGCCGGCGGGCGACAAGCGCGACCCCAACGATCCGGCGGTCAAGTTCCAGGGCGGCGCGTTCGTCACGTTCGAAACCAAGCGGCGCTGAACCGCATCAGGGGAGACAATGATGACCGAGCTCGCGCCGATCAGCGATCAGATCAAGGCCCAGCTTGCCGGCGTGTGCGCGGCGACCATCGCGACCGAGCTGTTCAACCGCGGCCTGCGCAACTGCTTCCTCTACGGCCTGAAGCCGCTCAATCCCGCGCACTGCCGGTTCGTCGCCGAAGCCTTCACCTTGCGCTACATCCCGAGCCGCGAGGACGTCGACGACTACCGGATCTATCACAAGCCCGGCCACCCGCAGCGGGTCGCCATCGAGAGCTGCCCGCCCGGCCATGCCCTGATCATGGATTGCCGCAACGACCCGGTCGGCGCCTCGGCCGGCGACATCCTGGTGACCCGCCTGATGCTGCGCGGGGTCGCCGCGGTGATCACCGACGGCTCGTTCCGCGACAGCCCGACCATCGCGACCTTCGCGTTCCCGGCGTTTGCCGCCGGGCAGTCGCCCAACATCAGCCTGGTGCGCCACCACGCGGTCGACTTCCAGGTGCCGATCGCGTGCGCCGGCGTCGCGGTCTATCCCGGCGACCTGCTGGTCGGCGAGGCCGAGGGCGTCATGGTGATCCCGCGCCACCTCGCCGCCGAGGTCGCGGCCGGCGCGGTCGAGCGCGACTTGAGCGAAGAGTTCGTCATGGAGAAGATCAAGGCCGGCGCCTCGATCACCGGCGTCTACCCCTTCAGTGAGGACACCAAGCGCGAGTACGAGGCCTGGAAAATCAGGCGTCAGACGTCAGGAGTC
>JACQAI010000678.1 GCA_016195115.1 Pseudomonadota bacterium | reverse complement strand
GCGCTGATCGCAGCCCATCCGGCGCGGCCGCGTGACAGCGCCCGGCTGCTCGAGGTCGGCGACCGCCTGATCGACCGGGTGGTGGCCGACCTGCCCGAGCTGCTGGCGCCGGGCGACGTGCTCGTGGTCAACGACACCCGCGTGCTGCCGGCGCGGCTCGACGGTGTGCGCCGTGGCGCCGCGGTCGAAGTGACCTTGCACAAGCGCGAGGCACCGGGACGCTGGCGCGCCTTCGCCCGACCGGGCCGTCGGCTTCATGTCGGCGACACCATCGAGTTCGCGCCCGGCTTCGCCGCTGCGGTCGCTGGCCGCGGGCCCGAGGGCGACGTGGTGCTACAGTTCGGCGGCGATGATGCCGCGCTGTTCCACCAGCTCGAGACCTACGGCCGCATGCCGCTGCCACCCTATATCCGCCGCGCGGCCGAGCCCGACCCGCGCGATCGCGAGGACTACCAGACGCTGTTCGCGACCCATGCCGGGGCGGTCGCGGCGCCGACCGCGGGCTTGCACTTCACCGGCGGCCTGATGGCCGGCCTTCACGAGCGCGGCGTCGCGACCGTGGCGCTGACCTTGCACGTCGGCGCCGGCACCTTCCTACCGGTGCGCACCGAGGAGGTGCGGCAGCACCGCATGCATGCCGAATACGGCGAAATCGCCCCCAGCGCCGCGGTGCGCATCAACCAGGCGCGCGCCGCCGGCGGCCGCGTCGTCGCGGTCGGCACCACCAGCCTACGCCTGCTCGAGGCCGCGATCGGACCCGACGGTACCCTAGCGGCCTTCGCCGGCGAGACCGACATCTTCATCACGCCCGGCTATACTTTTAGGATGGCCGATCTGCTGCTGACCAACTTCCACTTGCCGCGCTCGACGCTCTTCATGCTGGTGTGCGCCTTTGCCGGGACCGAACGGATGCGTGCAGCCTACGCCCACGCCATCGCCGCCGGTTACCGGTTCTACTCCTACGGCGACTGCTGCCTGCTGCGCCGGGCCGCGCCGGAGGGCGCGCGGTGAACCACGAACCACAGGCGCTGGCGCCGCTGCAGCCGGTCGGGGCGTCGTTCGAGCTGCTGGCGCGCGACGACCAGGCGCGCCGCGGTCTGCTGCACACCGCGCACGGCGCGGTCAACACGCCGGCCTTCATGCCGGTCGGCACCGCCGCCACGGTCAAGGCGATGCTGCCGGGCTCGGTCGCCGCGACCGGCACCGAGATCGTGCTCGCCAACACCTACCACCTGATGCTGCGTCCCGGCGCCGAGCGCGTCGCCGCGCTCGGTGGTCTGCACCGCTTCATGAACTGGGACCGCCCGCTGCTCACCGACTCCGGCGGGTTCCAGGTCATGTCGCTGGCCGGCCTGCGCACGCTCGGCGAGGACGGCGTGGTGTTCAAATCGCATCTCGACGGCAGCCTGCACGCGCTCGGGCCCGAGCGCTCGGTCGAGATCCAGGAGCTGCTCGATACCGACATCGCCATGTGCTTCGACGAGTGCACGCCGTTCCCGGCGACCCGCGAGCAGGCCGAGACCTCGATGCTGCTGTCGATGCGGTGGGCCGAGCGCTCCCGTGCGCGCTTCCGGCCGCGCCCCGGGCGCGGCCTGTTCGGCATCGTCCAGGGCGGCGTCTATCTCGATCTGCGCGCGCGCTCGGTGATGGCGCTGACCAAGATCGGCTTCGAAGGCTACGCGATCGGCGGACTGGCGGTCGGCGAAGGTCAGGCGGCCATGTTCCAGGTCGTCGAGCAGACCGCGCCGCTGCTGCCCGCCGAGCAGCCGCGCTACCTGATGGGCGTCGGCAAGCCGGACGATCTGGTCGGCGCGGTCATGCGCGGCATCGACCTGTTCGATTGCGTGCTGCCGACGCGCTCGGGACGCACCGGCCAGGCCTTCACGCGGCGCGGCACGCTCAACATGCGCAATGCGCGCCACGGCGGCGACGACCGGCCGATCGACGATGGCTGCGATTGCCCGGCGTGCCGCGGCTATTCGCGCGCCTACATCCATCACCTGATCCGCGCCCAGGAGATCCTCGGCGTGATGCTGTTGACTTGGCACAATCTGCACTACTATCAGGCCTTGATGGCCGGCTTGCGCGCCGCCATCGAGGGCGGCCGCATGGCCGAGTTCGCCGCCGGGTTCGAGGCCGAGCAGGGGCTCGGCGACATCCCGAGCCTGGCCGATCGCTCGACGGGATAACGCCATGGCAGACCACAGCGCTCCCCCTTTGACGCAGCTCGGCCGGCCGACGCCGCTGCCGGCGTCGCCGGCGGATGCAAAGCTCGAACGCGTCGCCAATCCGCACGCCGGCGACCGCTATGTCGTGCGCTTCACGGCACCGGAGTTCACCTGCCTGTGTCCGATCACCGGCCAGCCGGACTTCGCGCATCTGGTCATCGACTACATCCCCGCGCGCTGGCTGATCGAGAGCAAGTCGCTCAAGCTCTATCTCGGGTCGTTCCGCAATCACGGCGCCTTCCACGAAGCAACCACGCTCGACATCGCCAAGCGGCTGGCCGCGACCCTGGAGCCGCACTGGCTGCGCATCGGCGGCTACTGGTATCCGCGCGGCGGCATGCCGATCGACGTGTTCTATCAGTCGGGTCCGCCCCCGGAGGGCGTGTGGATCCCGCCCCATGAGGTCCAGCCCTACCGCGGCCGCGGCTGAGCGGCCCCCCGCGGCGTCCCCGCGCGACACCATCCGCGCGCGTGCGCTGGCGCTCGGCTTCGACGCGGTCGGCTTTGCGGCGGCCGAGCTCGGCGACCAGGCGCGCAGCGATCTCGCCGAATATCTCGCGCGCGGTTATCACGGCGACATGGGCTGGTTGGCGGCGCGCCAGCCCCAGCGCGGTGCGCCGCGCGCGCTGTGGCCCGCCGCGCGCAGCGTGGTGGTGTGCGGCTTGTCCTACGCGCCGACCGACGACCCACTGGCATCGCTGGCGCAACCCGACCGCGGCACGATCTCGGTCTACGCGCGCAACCGCGACTATCACGACGTGCTCAAGCGCAAGCTGCGCGTGCTCGCGGCATGGATGCATCAGAACTTCGGCGCCGAGGTAAAGCTGTTCGTCGACACCGCGCCCGTGATGGAGAAACCGATCGCGGCACAGGCCGGGCTGGGCTGGCAGGGCAAACACACCAACCTGGTGTCGCGCCGCCACGGCTCGTGGCTGTTCCTCGGTGAGGTCTACACGACGTTGGCGCTGTCGCCCGACACCGCCGAGAGCGACCATTGCGGTGCCTGCCAGCGCTGCCTCGAGGTCTGCCCGACCGCGGCGTTTCCGGCACCCTACCAACTCGACGCGCGGCGCTGCATCTCCTACCTGACGATCGAGCACAAAGGTCCGATCGCGCGCGATCTCAGGCCGTTGATGGGCAACCGGATCTACGGCTGCGACGATTGCCTGGCGGTCTGCCCGTGGAACAAGTTCGCGACGCCGCACGCGACCCCCGGGCTGCTGCCGCGCGCCGAGCTGACCGCGCCGCGCCTGGCGGCGCTCGCCGAACTCGACGACGCCGGCTTCCGCACCCTGTTCGCCGGCTCGCCGGTCAAGCGCACCGGCCGCGACCGCTTCGTACGCAACGTCCTGATCGCGCTCGGCAACAGCGGCGACCGCACCCTCGCGCCGGTGGCGGAACGCTTGCTCGATGACGCGTCACCGCTGGTGCGCGGCGCCGCAGTGTGGGCGCTCGAGCAACTGCTCGACAATGCCGGCTTTGCCGCCTTGCGCGCGCACCATTCGGCCGCCGAGACCGACGCCGGCGTGCGCGCGGAGTGGTCGGCGGCGTCCGAGATCAGCTGACGCGGGTCGTCACCGCGCCTAAGCCCTCGAACACGGTCTCGACCTGGTCGCCGGCGGCGAGCGGGAACTGGCGGGTGAACGAGCCCGACATGATGACGTCGCCGGCGCTGAGGCGCTCGCCGAATTCGGCGAGCTTGCCGGCCAGCCAGGCGACCGAGTTGTAGGGATGACCGAGCACCGCCGCGCCGGTGCCGCTGGCGACCTCGGCGCCGTTGATGCGCACGCGCGCGGTCACGGCGGTGAGATCGCCGACGTCGGCGGGGCGCACCGGCGTCCCGACCACGAAGGCCTTCTGCTGGGCGTTGTCGGCGAGCGCGACGGCGAGCTGGCGGGTGAAGTCGCCGCGAGTTTCGATGATCTCGAGCGCGGGCGCCAGCGTAGCGACCGCCGCCGCAACCGCGGCAACGTCGGCACCCGGCGCCAGGTCGCGGCCGAGCTCGATCAGGATCTCGTTCTCGAACCCGGGCTTGATCAGCTCGGCGGCGCGGAAGCCATGGCCCGACGGTTTGCGCCCCTCCTCCAGCAAACAGCCGAACACCGGCTCGTGCACGCCGAACTGCTCCTGGATCGCCTTGGCGGTCAGCCCGACCTTCCAGCCGACGCGGCGCTGCCCCGGCTGGCCGGCGCGGCGGCGGATCAGCGCCAGCTGAATACGGAAGGCGTCGTCGAGCGCCAGGCGATCGAACCAGGCGGCGGGGAAGTGCTCGCCGCGCGCCCGCGCGGCCTCGAAGTCGCGCACCGCCGCCTCGACGTCGATCCCGCTCATCGCATCCCTCCCCTGGCGACTCGGCAGTCTATCCTCAACCGATCAGCGAAACGTGCGCCGAAACGATGCGCCAGCCCTCCGGCATGCGCGCCCAGGTCTGGCTCTGGCGGCCGCCGCGCTCGACCTGGGGACGCCGGAACTCGGTGTTGGCGGTCGCGAAGTCCCGCCCATAGGTCGTGATCATTGTGTTGCTGGTCGTGCGCGCCAGGCCGACCGGCGAGCGGGCCGCGCGGAACCCCACGATCGCGGCATGGCCGTAGAGATTCTCATTCAAGCCGTAGCGCAAGGTGAGGGTGTTGTTCCAGAACAGCGCGTTCAAGGTCGCGATGTCGTTGGTCACCAGCGCGGTCTCGTAGCGCTGGAAGTGCGCCGTCACCTCGGCGACGACCTCGGGCAGGTTGATGTCCATGCAGGCGGCTCCCGCGGGGCTGGTCATCGACCTTACGGTCGCGTCGCGCCGCCGTGAAGCCGCGGCAGTCCATTGACCGACGCGTGGGCTTTCCGGTCCAATGGCGCGATGGTGGAGCCCCTGACCTTGTTCGAGAAGATCTGGCGCGACCATGTCGTGGTCACGCAGGACGAGGCGGCCCTGCTCTATGTCGACCGCAATTTCGTCCACGAAGGCTCGTTTCACGCCTTCGCCAATCTGTGGCATGCCGGGCGCACGGTGCGCCGGCCGCGTCAGACCTTCGGCTTCGCCGACCACTACGTGCCGACGGGCGATCGCGCGCACCCGATCGCCGATCCCGAGGCGCGTACCATGGTCGAGCTGCTCGACACGAACACGGCGCGTGCCGGCATCGAGTCCTACGGTTTGGCGGACTCGCGCCAGGGCATCGTCCACGTCGTCGGGCCCGAGCTCG
>JACQAI010000677.1 GCA_016195115.1 Pseudomonadota bacterium | reverse complement strand
CGCGTCCAAGTTCTTCCTGTCGCTCGAGGACGACCTGATGCGCATCTTCGGGTCCGAGCGCATGGACCTGATGCTGCGCAAGCTCGGCCTGCAGGAAGGCGAGGCGATCGTCCATAGCTGGATCAACAAGGCGCTCGAGAAGGCGCAGCAGAAGGTCGAGGCGCGCAACTTCGAGATTCGCAAGAATCTGCTGAAGTACGACAACGTGATGAACGACCAGCGCAAGGTGATCTACGAGCAGCGCCGCGAGATCATGAGCGCCGAGGACGTCGCGCAGACCATCACCGAGATGCGCGAGGAGATTCTGAACGATTTGGTGACGCGGTGCATCCCGGAGAACGCCTTCGTCGAGCAGTGGGACGTCAAGACCTTGCACGACGAGGCTGCCCGCCTGTTCAATCTCGATCTACCGATCGAGGCGTGGTCGCAGGAGGAAGGCATCGCCGATGAGGCGATCCGCGAGCGTCTGCACGACGCGCTCGACCGCAAGATGGCCGAGAAGGCCGCCAACTACGGCCCGCAGATCATGCGGATGGCCGAGAAGAGCCTGCTCTTGCAGCTGCTCGACCAAGCCTGGAAGGAGCATCTGCTGGCGCTCGACCATCTGCGCCAGGGCATCGGCCTGCGCGCCTACGGCCAGCGCGATCCGTTGAACGAGTACAAGCGCGAGGCCTTCGAGCTGTTCTCCGAGATGCTGGCCCGGCTGCGCGAAAGCGTGACCTCGGTGCTCGCGAACCTCGAGCTCCGTATCCAAACCCCGGAAGACGAGTTGTTCGCGCGTCGGGAGGTTGCGACGCAGGAGATCCGCGAGGACCCGGCGTTCGCCGAGGCCGAGGCGCCGGCGTCTGGCGGCGACGTCGCGCTGATGACGCGGCCACGCCGCCGCGCGGCGGCGCCGGTGGTCGATCCGCGGGCGCCGGAAACCTGGGGCAAGGTCGCGCGCAACGCGCCGTGCCCATGCGGCTCCGGCAAGAAGTACAAGCACTGCCACGGCGCCCAGTAGGGCGCGTTTGCGCCCGACTGCCGCCTGAATGATCAACTCGCGCCCGACGTCGCTGCCCGCGGTCGGCACGGTCGGGCTCGGCTCGCTCGCGCTGCTCGCGACCTTGTGGCTGGTGTGGGGCGCCGCCTATCCGATCATGGCCGTGGCGATGCGGTGGTTCGAGCCGCTGACCCTGCGCTGCGTCGTGATGACGGTGAGCGGCATCGTGCTGCTGGGCTATGCCGTGGCGGCCGGCCAGCGCATCCGCTTGCCGCGGGCGCACTGGGGCGACTTCGCGATCGCGTCGTTCTGCAACATGACGGTCCTGCAGATCGGCATGACGTACGGCGTCTACTTCGTCGGCGCCGGGCGCAGCTCGGTGCTGATCTACACCATGACGCTGTGGGCGGCGCTGTTCGCGCGCTGGCTGCTCGGCGAGCCGATCACGCGCCGGCGCGCCGTCGCGCTGGGAATGGGCGTCGCCGCGGTCGGTGCGCTGCTGGTCCAGCACCTGCCCAACGTGCGCGACGCGCCGCTCGGGATCGCCCTCAACCTGATCGCCGCTCTGGGGTTCGGCTTCGGCACGGTGTGGACCAAGCGTGCGGCGTGGCCGCTTGGCTTGGCCGCGATGGCCGGCTGGCAGCTCCTGGTCGGGGTCGCGCCGCTGATCGCCGTCTGGCTCGTGGTGATGCCGAGCGTTGTGCTCGGCGCCGTGCCGACGACCGGCTGGGCGGCGCTGGCCTACATGATTCTCGGCGCCAACGTGATCGCCTACTTCGCGTGGTTTCCGCTGGTCCACCGGTTGCCGTCCGCGGTCCTCGGAATCGGCGCGCTGGCGACGCCGTGCGTCGGCGTGCTGTCGAGCGCGCTGATCGCCGGCGAGACGGTCCAGCCCAACGACCTGATCGCGCTGGCGCTGGTGGTGAGCGCGCTCGCGCTCGTGCTGTTCGAGCCGCGGCGCGCCGGATGAGGCTGTGGGGTAGCGCGTTCGACCGCGTTGCGATGACTACGGGTATCCGGTAGTCTGCAACTAGTGGACTACGAATGGGACGACGCCAAGGCCCGCGCGAACCGGCGCAAGCACGGCGTCGATTTCCTCGACGCCATCGCGGCGCTGGAGGATCCGGCACGGCTTGAGAATATCGAGCCACGATCGCGGGGTGCCGAAGAACGGGCGCAAGTCGTCGGGATGGCCCATCGTGCCGTCCTATTCGTGGTCCTGACGTTACGCGGTGAAACGACGTGTCGGATCATTTCGGCTCGGAAAGCAACACGGCATGAGGAAGACCGGTACTACGCGGGTGACCGTGAAACCTGGTGAACGCCTCCCCCGGGGTAAGACCAATTGGACTCGGCTCAAAGCGATGACCGACGCAGAGGTCGTCGCGGCGGCGAGGAGCGATCCGGATGCCCATCCGCGGACGTCCGCTCAACTGGCCCGAATGCGACGGGTTCCGCGCGTCAAGGCGTTACGGCAGCGTCTCGGCATGACGCAGGTCGAGTTCGCGGCCGCATTTCACCTGCCCGTCACGACGCTGCGCGACTGGGAGCAGCATCGCAGCACGCCGGATGCGCCGGCGCGCGCCTTGCTGTTGGCGATCGAACGCGACCCGCAGGCGATGCGCCGATTGCTGGCGGCTTCTGCGGCCTGAAGGCATCGCGCGAGGCAGACGCCGCCGCTACAGACCCTTGCCGCCGATCGCCAGGAATTTGGCGCGGCGCTGCGCCTTGAGCGCGGCGGCGTCGAGCGCGAGCAGCGGCTTGAGGGCGTTCTCGAGCGCGTCGCCGACCGCCTGGATGGTCGCGTCGGGATTGCGATGGGCGCCGCCGACCGGCTCGGGGATGACGCGGTCGACCGCCTCGAGCCGCAGCAGGTCCTGCGCCGTCAGCTTGAGGGCCTCGGCGGCGTCCTGGGCGTGCTCGGCGCTGCGCCACAGGATCGAGGCGCAGCCCTCGGGGCTGATCACCGAATAGATCGCGTGCTCGAGCATCAGCACGGTGTTGCCGGCGGCGATCGCGATCGCGCCGCCCGAGCCGCCTTCGCCGATGATCGCCGAGACCAGCGGCACGCCGAGCCCGAGACTGGTCTCGATCGAGCGCGCGATCGCCTCGGCCTGGCCGCGCGCCTCGGCGTCGACCCCGGGATAGGCGCCGGCGGTGTCGATCAAGGTCACGACCGGCAAGCTGAAACGGTCGGCGAGCTCCATCAGCCGGCGCGCCTTGCGGTAGCCCTCGGGCCGCGCCATGCCGAAATTGTGCTGCACGCGGGCCGCGGTGTCGCCGCCCTTCTCGTGCGCGATCACGACCACGCCGCGGCCGCGGAACCGGCCGAGCCCGCCGACGATCGCGCGATCCTCGCCGAAGCTGCGGTCGCCGGCGAGCGGCGTGTAGTCGTCGATCAGCCGACCGATATAGTCGAGGCCGTGCGGCCGCGCCGGATGCCGCGCGACCTGGACCTTCTGCCACGCCGTCAGCTTGGCGTAGGTCTGGCGCAGCAGCCGGTCGGTCTTGGCCTCGAGCTTGGCGACCTCGTCGGCGATGTTGAGCGTGCCCTGGTCGCTGACGTGGCGCAGCTCCTCGATCTTGGCCTCGAGCTCGGCGATCGGCTTCTCGAAATCCAGGAAGGTGCGCATCGAGGGTCTGGTGCCTGCACGGGCGGCAAATGTCAACCGCGGCGCCGGCCCAACGGATGGTGATTGGCGACCAACGATTTCAGCCGCGGCACCGCGACGTGCGTGTAGATCTGCGTCGTCGCGATGTCGGCGTGGCCGAGCATCTGCTGGACGCTCCGAAGATCGGCGCCGCCTTCGAGCAGATGGGTCGCGAAGGCGTGGCGCAGCACGTGCGGCGACACCGTCGCGGGATCGACGCCGGCTGCCGCCGCGACCGCCTTGAGCAGCTGGCCGATGCGCACGCGGCTGAGCGGCGCCGGTTTGCCCGGCACCGGGAACAGGAAACGCGACGTCTGGCCCTCGGCGAGGAAGCGCGGCCGGACCTCGAGATAGCGCTTGAGCGCGTCGCGCGCCGCATCGGTCAGCGGCACCATGCGCTCCTTGGCGCCCTTGCCGCGGATGATCAGGGTCTGGGGATCGCGCGTCGCCGCGCCGAGCGGCAGCCCGACCAGCTCGGAGACGCGCATGCCCGAGGCGTAGAGGATCTCGATGATCGCAACCAGGCGCACGCCGTGCGGCGCCGGCCGCGCCGCGGCGGCCACGAGCATCGCGGTGATGTCGGTCGCGTCGAGCACCTTGGGCAGCGGTTGGCCGAGCCGCGGTCCGTCGAGCGCGCCGGTCGGATCGTCGGGGCGCCAGCCCTCGGCATAGGCGAAGCGGAAATACTGCCGCAGCGCCGACAGCCGCCGCGCCGTGGTACGCGGGCTGAAGCCGGCGCGGCTCAAGCTCGCGAGGTAGGCGCGCAGCACCGCGGCGTCGCCGCCATCCAGCGACTGGCCCCGCGTCGCGGCGAATGCGGCGAAATCATCGAGATCGCGGCGATAGGCGGCACGCGTGTGCGGGCTTGCGCCGCGCTCGACCGTCAGCATCTCGATGAAGGCGTCGAGGTGGGCCGCCAGCGCGCTCATGCGCCGGCCGCGAGCGCGGCTTCGAGGGCGAAGCGGCGCGCCGCCTGCGGCAACCCGAGCGCCCGCAGCGCCGCCGTGATGCCGGTGCAGGCGAGCGTGCCGGCAGCCCCGACGTCGCGCGGCCCGATCGCCATCGCGGTCAGCGCGATCGCCTCGCCGAAGCGCGCATCGGTGCTTGCCGAGCCGAGCTCGAGCAGCACGCCGGTGCCGGGCACCGGCCGCGTCGTGTCGGCGGCGTTGACCGCGAGCGGCAGCCAGGCGCTCGACGGCACGCGTTCGCCGAGCGCCCCGAACAGGCCGTAGACCAGCACCGCGCGCTCGTTGAGCGCCGCCGGCGGGCGCGCCGCCTGGGCGTCGTACCAGGCGAGCAGGCGCACCGGCTCGAACGGCGTGTCGTCGGCGCCGGCGATGTGGAACAGCGCCCACAGCTGGGCCTGCAGCTTGTTGGCCTCGCCGTCGACGTTGGCGCGCGCGCGGGCGAGATCGTACCAGCGCCGCGCCAGGTCGTTGGCGCCGGCCGCGAGCAGCGCGCGCGCGGCCTCGCCGGCGAACCACACGAGCTCGGCGGTCGGCGGGATCTCCTCGATCAGCGGCCGGTAGAGCGCGGCGGCGGCGCCGTAGAGCCCGGCGGCGCGCGACGCCTCGAAGGCGGCGCGCATCAGCTCGGTGCGCGTCGTCGGATTGGTCTGGTTGCGCACGGCACGGAACAGCAGCGCGCGGGCGCGCGCGCTCTTGTCGGACTTGGCGAGCGCCGCGGCATTGGCGATGTCGGCCGGCGGCGCCTCGAGGCTGAGATAGATCTGACCCAGGGTCTCGGGCGTCAGCGCGCCGTGGGCGGCGGCGCGCTCGGCCGCGGCGAGCCGGGTCGGCAGCGGCATCTCGGGCGCCAGGGCGAGCGCGCGCAGCACGCCCGGGGCGGTGGCCGCCAGCGTATCGGCCGGCACGTCGCGCTTGGTCGCGCGCAGCAGCACCACGGTCGCCGGTGTCAGCGGCCCGAGCTTGTCGAGCGGCAGGTTCTTGGCGCCGCCGGCGAGCTCGACCAGATTGAAGAACGCGGCGTTGTCGAAACCCTGCTCGCGCAACAGCTGGGCACCGAGCCCGGCGGGCCCGCCCTGGCCCGCGGCGGCTTGGCAAGCGACCTGCGCCTGCTGCCAGAAC
The DNA here is from genome assembly GCA_016195115.1 of Pseudomonadota bacterium. GTDB lineage: Bacteria > Pseudomonadota > Alphaproteobacteria > Elsterales > Elsteraceae > JACQAI01. The sequence goes on along the minus strand of JACQAI010000677.1, from coordinate 1,407 downwards.
ACGTTGGTGAAGCGCGCGAGCTGGCGCGTCACCTCGGCGCACGCCTCATCGCGCTTGCCGGCGAGGAACTGATGGTCGACGCGCACGCGCATGATCGGCTCGTCGTCGATCTTGGCCGGGACGACGCGGAGCAGGGCGTCGGCGGCCTCGGGGTCGCCCATCTCGATCAGCTTGGCGATGCGCAGCGCGATCAGGCGCGGCGCGCCGGCCGGCGGGTTGCCCTCGGGCACCTTGGCCTGGGCGATCAGCAGGCGGCGTTGCAGATCGCGCAGCGCGGGCGATGCGAGCGCCCCCGGCAGCCGCTGCAGCAGCACGGTCGCGACGTCGCGCGGGGTGCGCGCCCACAGCTCGGGGACGAACGGATCGCCGGCTGCGGCGCGCGTGCCGAGATTGTCGGGGTCGATCGTGGCGAGCGGCGCGATCTCGACCGATTCGGTCGACGGGCGCGCGTCGGCCGGCCGCGTCTCGGTCTGCCGCGCGTCGGGCGGGCGCGTCTCGATCGGGCGCGACGGCCAGGCGGGCAGCGGCGGGATGCGGGGCAGCGCGCTCGGGTCGGCGTCGGCCGGGCGCGCCGGCAGCGGCGGCAGGCGCTGGATGGTCTCGGACTCGGGGCTGGCGGCAGGCGGCGGCGGGGCGCCGGGCGGACCGAGGCGCAGGGGCGCGCCGACCGGCTGCTGCGCGCCCGCCGCGCCCAACAGTCCGGCAATCAGCAGCAGCGCCGCCGCGCCGCCGATCAGCGGCCGCAGGACCGTGCGCGCCTCAGCGCGAGAACCGGTCATTCGGGATGACCTTCTCCATATGTTTGGTGGGCGCTGGGATCTGCCAGTTCGCCAACAGCACGCCGCCGCCGGCGATGACCAGAATCGCGATTCCCAGGAGGACCAAGCCGACGCGCTTTGCCATGACGGAAAGTTCCGCGCTATGAGGAGCTTGCCCGAGCAGCCCAGCACGTGGATTGCCCGGCGGCCGCCGATTGCCGCATAGTTTCTCAAACGCTCGTGGTTACCACAAGCTTGCCCAAGCCGAAGAATGTCCCATGACGGTCCGCACCCGCCGCAATGCGCCGGTGACGCCCGCCTACCATCCTGACCGCACCCTGGTCCTGGTCGGGCTGATGGGCGCCGGCAAGTCGAGCGTCGGCCGCCGGCTGGCCGCCCGCCTGAACCTGCCGTTCGTCGATGCCGACCAGGAGATCGAGGCGGCCGCCGGCATGACGATCGAGGAGATCTTCGCGCGTCACGGCGAGCCGGCGTTCCGCGACGGCGAGCGCCGGGTGATCGCGCGGCTGCTCGACAACCCGGTGCACGTGCTGTCGACCGGCGGCGGCGCGTTCATGGATCCGCGCACGCGCGCCCTGATCCACGAGCGCGCGACCTCGATCTGGCTGCACGCCGAGCTCGACGAGCT
>JACQAI010000676.1 GCA_016195115.1 Pseudomonadota bacterium | reverse complement strand
CCGATCCGGCCGCTGCTCGCGACGCTCGCGTTCGCATCGGTGGCGCCGAACTGGGGCGCGCGCCTGCGCTTCGGGCTGTTCGCGATCAGCGACGACGATCTCATGCGGATCGCCGGCGCGATGAAGGCGCGGCTACCAGGGTAGGACCGTGCCCTTGTAGTCGATCAGCCGACCGCTGTCGGCGCGCTTCAACCCCGCGAGCACCTTGACCATGCCGGCGATGCTGGTCGACGGCGCGATGTCGGCGTTCGAGCCGCCCATGTCGGTGCGTACCCAGCCGGGATGCAGCGCCACCGCCGTGATGCCGCGCGCCTTGAGGTCGATCGCCAGGCTCTTCACCACCGCGTTGAGCTCCGCCTTGCTCGAGCGGTAGACATAGAGCCCGCCCGACTGGTTTGACGTGATGCTGCCGAGATGGCTCGACACGAAGGCCATCTGCTTGAGCCGGCTGGCGGCGACCGCGTCGGCAAGCAGCATGGCGAGACGCGTCGGCGCCATGACGTTGACGCGCATGACCTCGGTCCAGGCGTCGTCGTCGTCGGTCGGCACGATGTCGTGCGGGCCGACCAGGCCGGCATTGGCGACCAGGAGATCGATCGGCTGCCTGGCGCGGACTTTGGCGAACCGCTGCGTGCCCGGCGGATCGAGCATGTCGAGCGCCGCGACCTCGATGCGGCCGTCGGCTTCCTTGGCGAGCTTCGCGAGGTCGCGGGCGCGATCGGGCGTGCGGCAGGTCGCGATCACCTGCCAACCGGCCCTGGCGTATTGCCGCGCGAACTCCAGGCCGAGGCCGCGCGAGACCCCGGTGATCAGAACGGTCGACATGCCTGGGTTGCTCCCGAACGTCAGCGCGGCGTCCGACGCGCCGTGACCTCGATCTCGATCTTCATGCGCGCATCGACCAGCTGGGCGATCACGGTCGTGTTGGTCGGCCGGATCTTGCCGAAGTGCTTGCCGATCACCGGCGCGACGCGCTCGAAGTCGGCGCGGTCGGTGACGTAGATGACCGCGCGCACGACGTCGGCGAGCGTGGCGTCGGCCTGGGCGAGCGCCGCCGCGATGTTGCGAAAGGTCTGCTCGGTCTGCTCGACGACGTCGTCGGCGATCGTGCCGGCCTTGTAGTCGAAGCCGGTGGTGCCCGAGACGAACACCCATTCGCCGTCGACCACGGCACGGCTGTAGCCGGCCAGCGCCTCGAACGCCGAGCCCGACGAGATCAGCTTGCGGCTCATGGCACGCGCTCGAGCGCGATCGCGGTCGCCTCGCCGCCGCCGATGCACAGCGACGCGACGCCGCGCTTCAGCCCGTATTTGTCGAGCGCGTTCATCAAGGTCACCATGATGCGCGCGCCCGAGGCGCCGACCGGGTGGCCGAGCGCACAGGCGCCGCCGTGGATGTTGACCTTGTCGGCCGACAGGTCGAGGTCGCGCATCGCCGCCATGGTGACGACCGCGAATGCCTCGTTGATCTCGTAGAGGTCGACCTGGTCGGGGGTCCAGCCGACCTTGTCGAGCAGGGTCTTCATCGCGCCGATCGGCGCGGTGGTGAACCACGCCGGCGCCTGGGCGTGGGTGGCGTGGCCGTGGACGATCGCCAAGGGCTTGAGGCCGCGCCGCTCGGCCTCGCTGCGCGGCATCATGACGAGCGCCGCACCGCCGTCGGAGATCGAGCTCGAGTTGGCCGCCGTGACCGTGCCGCCGTCGCGGAACGCCGGCTTCAAGGTCGGGATCTTGTCGGGCCGCGCGGTGCGCGGCTGCTCGTCGGTCGCGACCTCGGTCGTCTTGCCGCGCGCCGTGATCGTGACCGGTGCTATCTCCTTGGCAAAGGTGCCGTCCTCGCCGGCCTTGCGCGCGCGCTCGAGCGAGCGGATCGCGAACGCGTCCTGGGCGGCGCGGGTGAACTGGTAGTGCTCGGCGGTGTCCTCGGCGTAGGTACCCATCAGCCGGCCGGGCTGGTAGGCATCCTCGAGGCCGTCGATGAACATGTGGTCGAGCACGCGGCCGTGGCCCATGCGATAGCCGCCGCGCGCGCGGTCGAGCAGATAGGGCGCGTTCGTCATGCTCTCGAGGCCGCCCGCGACGCCGATTTTGGCGCTGCCGGCGCGGATCAGGTCATGGACCAGCATCGCGGCCTTCATGCCCGAGCCGCACATCTTGTTGATCGTGGTCGCGCCGACCGAGTCCGGAATGCCGGCCGCAAACGCCGCCTGGCGCGCCGGCGCCTGACCCATGCCGGCCGGCAGCACGCAGCCCATCACGACCTCCTCGACCTGGTCGGGTGCCAAGCCCGCGCGCTGCAGCGCCGCCGCGATCGCGACACCGCCCAACGCTGGCGCCGGCACATCCTTGAGCTCGCCCTGGAAACCGCCCATCGGCGTCCGCGCCGCGCCGACGATCACGACCGGGTCTGCTGCCATCACGTCTCCTCCAAATTGCAACCGTCGACCAAACACAATTCCGTCATGCCCGCGAAAGCGGGCATCCAGGGGGCACGCACGAACGGCACCGTGCCGCCGACTCCTGGATCCCCGCTTTCGCGGGGATG
>JACQAI010000675.1 GCA_016195115.1 Pseudomonadota bacterium | reverse complement strand
GCGGCGACGGCGATCGCCGCGGCAATTTCGGCGGTCGCTCGGGCGATCACATCAGCGCCCAGGGGCGCGCCAACACAAACGGCCCCAACGCCCGCGATCGCGACTTCGGCCGCGATCGCGCCGCCGATCGGCACGAGCTCCAGGCCGGTCGCCGCGACGCGGTCGCCGACCGGTCGGCCACCGCCGCGCGCACGAGCACGCGCACAAGCACGGGCGCGGCGCATCGGCCGACCACGGTCACGACCGCCGCCGGCCGCACCACGACGGTTGCGACCAACCGCACGGTGGTCAGCAGCGCCCGCAACCACACCGCGACCGCAACGACGACCGGCAATGGCGGCAGCAGCGCCAGCGCCAGCAGCGTCCAGACCGCGTCGGCATCGTCCGGCGCGTCGGGCGGCGTCCACAGCGGCGGCCACGGCGGGCACGGCCGCTAACGCCCGCAGCACCTGCGTCGACGGCCCGCCGGCGGTGTCGGCGGGCCGCGCGCTCCAACGCGGATCAGGGGGAGGCTCCCATGATGCGTCTGCTCGCCGTGGTGATCGTCAGTTGTTGGCTCGGCGGCTGCGCCGCCGGGCTCATAGTCGCCGGCGCCGGCACCGGGGTCGCGATGGGCACCGGCGTCGACCACACGCTGTCCGGCATCACGTACAAGACCTTCACGGCGCCGCTGGGCGAGGTCCGCCAGGCGAGCCTCAAGACCTTGCGTCAGATGGACATGACGGTGACGGACGATCGCGCCGGCGAGGGCGGCTGGATCATCCAGGCGGCGGCCACCGAGCGCACCATCGACATCGAGCTCGAGAAGTTGACGCCGAACACGACGCGCATGCGCTGCGCGGTCGACAAGGGCGGCATCTTCTTCAAGGACGCCGCCACCGCGACCGAGATCGTCACCCAGACCGCCCAGGTGCTCGACGAACGCCCGCTGCCGGCGTCCGCCAAGACGGCGAGGCGCTAGCGGGTGGTGCGCTAGTTGCCGAGGCCGAAGCGCCGGCCGAGGAAGTCGAGCACGGAGTCGGCGCAGCGTTCCGGGAAGGCCTCGCCGATATTGTGCGGCGCGCCGTCGTAGACCGTGAGCTCGACGTCTTTGACGTGGCGGCGGAACGGCTCGTAGTGCGTGGTCGCGCCGATCGGCTCGGCGCCCGGGATGACGACCAGGGTCGGGCAAATGATGCGGCCGAGCTGATCGGCCCAGTCCTGGCTCGCCATCAGGCCGACGAACTTGGCGAGGTAGGCGACGTCGTTGTTGGCCGCCTCGTCGAGGAACCAGGCGATGCGCGCCGGATCGGCGTCGGCCGGAAAGCGATCGCCGATGGTCTCGGCGAGGAATCGGCGCAGCCCCTTGGCGGCGATCTCGGGCAGCCAGCGCGTCGCGTTGCCGTGCTTGAGGCCGGGCGTCGAGGCGAACAGCAGCAGGCTGCGCACGCGCGCCGGCTGGGTCATCGCCAGCTGCTGCGCCAGGTAGCCGCCGGCCGAGTTGCCGACGACATGCGCGGGGCCGCAGTTCAGATGGTCCATCAGCTCGGCGACGTCGGCGACCAGACGCTCGAGCGTCAGCGCCTGGTCGACGGGCGGCCGCGCCGACTCGCCGTGGCCGCGCAGGTCGAGCCGCACGACGCGGTAGTGGCGCATCAGTCGCGGCATCCAGGCGTAGTAGCGCCGCATGCTGCCCATGGCGGCGTGCAGCAGGATCAGGGTCGCCGGCGGCCGCCACGGATCGGTGAAATCGTCGATCCGGTAGGCGAGCGCGAGGCCGTCGCTCGCGGCGAAGCGTTCCATGGCGATGCTCAGCTCGGGTAGGACAGCACCTTGGCGACCGCGGCGACCAGGTCGGACGGCCGGTAGGGCTTGTTGAGCAGATCGCCGTGGAGGAAGGCCGGGTTGAGCTGCGCCAAGTCCATGTAGCCGGTGGCGAACAAGACGCGCGTGCGCGCGCTCGACATACGCACCATGCCGGCGAGTTTGAACCCGTCGATGCCGGGCATCATGATGTCGGTGAACACCAGATCGATGTCGCCGTGGTCCTGCAGGATCTTGAAGGCGTCGTGGGCGGTGCCGGCCTCGAGCACCTCGTAGCCGGCGTCGACCAGGGTCTCGACCGCGACGTTGCGCACGTCGTAGTCGTCGTCGACGACCAGAATGCGGCCGCGCACGCCGCCGGCGGGCGGACTCGCGGGCTGTTCGGGCGGGTGGTCGGTCACGGCGCCATCATGCTGGCGCGGCGCGCCGGGGGCCAGAGGTTTTCGCGGCGCGGCGCCGCGGAAACCCTCACTCCTTGGGCCTTACTCCTTGGGCGCCTTGCCCTGGGTGGACAGGGCCTGCACCAGCTTCAAGGTGCTGTGGGTCGCATCGATGAACTTGATGCAGGCGGCGCTGCCTTCCATGCGCACGATCTCGATCGAGTCGGCAAAAGCCATGTCGCTGCCCTCGGCCTTGAACTTGGCCTCGAAGCGGCCGCTGTCGGCGCCCTCCCAGCCGGGCAGCGCGCCGCCGCCGATCGACCAGACGGTCGCCGAATAGGTCTTGCCCGCCACGGTGACGAGCAGGGTCGGCGAGCGGAAGCGCTTGTAGCGCCGGCGCTCGGTCGGATGCGCGACCTCGAAGTCGGGCGACTTGACCTGCGCCAGGCGCTCGGACGCCTGGCCCTTCTTGGCGACCGCCTTGCTCGAGTCGGTCTGCATGATGATTTCGATCTTCTTCTCGGTGACGACCTTGAAGTCGTCGCCGGCGCCCAGCGCCACGGCGCGGCCGAGATGCTCGCGCACCGGCTTGAGGGCGTTCTGGCGGCCCTGGACGTCGTCGGTGCGGGCGCAGTCGGCGGCCTTGTCGAGATGGACGTCGATCGCCTTCTTGAGGCCGTCGACCTCGACCTTGCGCATCTCCTGCTTGATCTCGTTGAGGACGTCGGGCGGCAGGTTGCGGGAGCTCTTGACGACGCTCACCAGCCGCTCGAGCCGCCGACGCACGGCCTCCACGTCACCAGTGAGGGCGTAATGCTTCGCCTTGGTGAGCTCTTCCTTACAACGTTTGACCTGGCCCTCGATGATACGCTTGAGGACCTCGGGATCGGCGACTTGGGCCATGACGGACTGGGTTCAGTGGGCGTTAAAGGCCCCAAAACATAGATTAAAATTCAAACGAGTGGTGTGATTTTCGTCACTCCGCGGCGGGCCTCGTCTGGGGTAGCAGCCCCGCGGGGTCGAGGGCAATCCCCTGCCAATACAAGGCGAAGTGGAGGTGCGCCCCGGTGACCCGGCCGGTCTTGCCGATCCGCCCGAGCGCGTCGCCCGGGCCCAGGCGCTGGCCCGGCCGCGCGGCGACCGCGCTCAAATGGGCATACAGCGTGGTCACGCCGTGGCCATGGTCGAGAATCACGGTGCCGCCGAGAAAGAACAAATCGGGCTCGGCCAGGCGCACCACGCCGGCCGCCGGCGCGCGCACCGGCGCGCCCTCGGGCCCGGCGATGTCGAGCCCGACATGGGGCGCGCGCGGCTGGCCGTTGAGGACGCGCTGGCTGCCGTAGACGCCGCTGATCGGGCCGCTTGCCGGCCAGGTGAAGGGTCCGCGAAAACCTTGCTCGGGACTGTCGACCGCACGCGCGGCGTCGAGCCGCGTCTGCTCGGCGCGGATGCGCTCGAGCGCCGCGGTGTCGGGCGTGACCTGGCCGGGCGGCAGGCCGTCGATGCGCTGGATCGGCCACTCGCGGCGCGCCACCGCGAGCCGCTCGGTGCGCGCCGGCCCCTGGGGCGGCGTGATCTCGAGCGGCACCGGGCCGGCCTCGTCGCGGCCGAAGCCGAGCACGAAGGCGCCATCGGCATCAACCCGCACGTTCTTGCCGCGCAGCGCCAAGCTCGTGCCGGGCGGCGCCCACCCGCGCACCAGCGCGCCCTGCACCGGCGCGCCGTCGAACCGCAGCGGCGCCGGCGCCTCGGTGCCGGCCGCGGCGGTCGCCACGAGCAGCAGCGCCGCGAGCGTCCACCCCCGCACCCTCACAGCAGCGAGCCCTGACGGTCCTTGGTCGGCGCCGGCACGCCCGGCGACTTGGCACCACCCTTGGCCTTGCCCTCGACCGCGACGCCGAGCCGGCCGTCGCGGAACTCGAGCTCGAGCGCCTGGCCGGGCTGCGGCTGGGTCGCCGACAGCACGGCGCTGCCACGGCCGTCGCGCACCGCGACGTAGCCGCGCTCGAGCGTGTTCTTGTACGACAAGGTCTCGAGCACGCGCACCAGACCGTCGAGCTGGTCGGTGCGCTGATCGAGCGCGCGGCGGCCGTCGAGCGCGAGCCGCGCGGCGCACCGCGCCAAGGTCGCGCGATGGCGCGCGACCTCGTCCTCGAGCGGCTGCCGGCGCAAGCGGCCCGCAACGCCGTCCAGGCGTTGGGTCAAGAGCCGGATCTGGATCCGCGGGTGGGGCAGATGAGCGCCCAAGGTCGCGAGCTTGGCGCGGCGCGCCGCGACCACGCCGCGCAGCGCCTGCTCGAGGCGTTCGATCCGATCATCGAGCCGCTGCGCCGTCGCGTGCACCAGGGCGGCGGGATCGCCCAACCCGCGCGCCAGGCCGGCGACGCGCAGGCGGCGCTCGCCGAGCGTGCGGTCGAGGCCGCCGACCAGGCGGCGCGCATGGTCGAACAGCCTCGCCAGCAGCTCGGCGCGCACCGGCACGGCGAGCTCGGCCGCCGCGGTCGGGGTCGGCGCGCGCCGCGCCGCGGCGAAATCGATCAGGGTCGTGTCGGTCTCGTGGCCGACCGCGGAGATCAGCGGGATCGCGCTCGCCGCCGCGGCGCGCACCACCTCCTCCTCGTTGAACGCCATCAGGTCCTCGATGCTGCCGCCGCCGCGCGCCACGATCAGGAGATCGGGCCGCGGCACCGCACCGCCCGGGACCAGCGCGTTGAAGCCGCGAATCGCCGCGGCGATCTGGGCCGCCGCGCCCGGTCCCTGGACCAGCACCGGCCACACCAGCACGCGGCGCGGGAAGCGGTCGGCCAGCCGGTGCAGGATGTCGCGGATCACCGCGCCCGTCGGGCTGGTGACGACGCCGATCACGCTCGGCAGGAACGGCAGCGGGAGTTTTCGCCCGGGATCGAACAACCCCTCGGCCGCGAGCTGCTTCTTGCGCGCCTCGATCAGCGCCAGCAGCGCGCCGCGCCCGGCGAGCTCGATCGACTCGACGATGATCTGGTACTTCGAGCGCTGGCTGAAGGTCGTCAGCTTGCCGGTGACGATGACCTCCATGCCGTCCTCGGGCCGCACCGTGAGGCGGCCGGCGGTCATCCGCCAGCAGCACGCATCGATCACGGCGTCGGTGTCCTTGAGCGAGAAATAGAGGTGCCCCGAGGGCGCGCGCTTGAAGCCCGAGACCTCGCCGCGCACGCGCACGCGGCTGAATGCGCCCTCGATCGTGCGCTGCAGGGCGCCGGCGATCTGCGCGACGGTGAATTCGGGAATGTTGTGGGGAAACTCGGTCCCGCCGGCCGGCTTTTCCATCACGGCATGATATCCCAGCGCGCGCGATCGCGCCAAATCGCCGGCGCGGCAGGGGCGCCAAACTAATCCAACTGCGCAAGTGGGGCTAACCCCCGCGCATCATTCCCTCTTGCCGTCATCCCGGCGTTGTTTTCGGATCGAGCACGGCGGTTGGTTGCCGGATGGCACGGAATCCCGCTTAAATGCCGTCGGACAGCCGCAACCCCGAGATCGCGCCACGATGCGTGTGCCGACGCCCTCGACCGCCACGCTGCTCGGCATCGCCGCCGGATGCTTCGGCATCGCCGTGATCGCCGGCTGGCTGATCCATGCGCCGTTCCTCATCACCCTGCGGCTCGACCAGGATCCGGTGCCGTTCAATGCCGGGATCGGTCTGGTCGTCGCCGGCTTCGCCTGGGCGTGGGTGGTCAGCGCCGACCACCGGCCGTGGCTCGGCGCCGGGCTGTTGAGCGGCGCCGTGATCCTGATCGGCGCCGCCGTGCTGGCCGAGATCGCCATGCATCGCGATCTCGGGATCGACTGGCCCGGGCTGCATCGCTGGTTCCCGACCGGCCGGCTGCATCCGGGGCGGGTGTCGGCGCCGACCTGCCTGTGGTTCGTGCTGTTCGGCGGCTTCCTGATCCTGTTCCAGGCGCGCAGCCGCCGCGTCCCCGCGTTGTGCCTCGAGCCGCTCGCGTTCCTTCTGCTGCTGCTCGGCATGGTCGGCGTGGTCAGCAACTGGCTCAACATCGAGGATCTCTATCGCTGGCGCGAGAGCCCGCGCATGGCCCTGCCGACCGCGCTCGGGCTCACCACCTTGGCGGCCGGCGCCTGGCTGGGCTTGCGCAGCGACGCGCAGGTCCACCAGCTCTACGCCGCGCGCGAGGAATGGATGCTCACCATCCTGGCCGGCGAGATCCTCATCATGATGGCGTTCGTCGGCGCGCTCGCGGGCTTCACGACCTTGCAGCAGAGCCTCGAGGACAAGCTCAGCGACGGTCTGCGCATCAACCTGGAGAACCGCGCCCAGACCTTCGACAAGGTCATCCAGGGCGGCGTCCAGACCAACGGCGTGCTGACCAGCCGCGCGCCGCTGGTGCGCTCGGTCAGCGAGCTCGGCGCCGGCCCCAACCCGGAGGCCACCGCGTCGCTCGAGAGCTCGGCGCGCGCGTTCCTGCTGCTCGGCTTCAAGTACGTCGGCTATCGCGATCATACCGGCCGGCTGCTCGCCAGCGCCGGCGACGACCACGTCGGGCCGAACGTGCCGCTCGATCTGCCCGATGAAAGCCGCCTGGCCTGGGACGACCGCGGTTTCGTGCTGCTGCAGCACACCGCGATGCGCGGCGCCACCGGCATCGTCGGCTGGCTCGACACGGCGCAGTACCTGGTCCTGCTGACCGACGCCTATCGCGATTTCCACGGCCTCGGCGCGACCGCCGACAGCGTGCTGTGCGCCAAGCAGACCGACGGGCTGTTCTGCTTTCCCTCGCGCGACAACGCGGACATCTCGACCGAGGAGCCGATCGGCTTCAGCGATCCGGTCGTCCTGGCGCTCGACGGCAGCCGCGGTCTCGCCCGCTTCATCGACGATCGCAACGAGCAGGTGATCGCGGCGTACGCCCCGGTCGGGTCGCTCGGTCTCGGCCTGTTGCTGAAGATCGACTTGCGCGAATTGTACGAGCCGGTGCGCCGCGAGCTCGAGCGCGTGCTGCCGCTGCTCTTGATCGTGATCGTGATCGGCACCGTGATCCTCAGCGCCCAGGTGACGCCGCTGGCCAGCCGGCTCCGGCGCATGGCGACCCTCGACGGCCTGACCGGGGTGCTCAACCGCGCAACCTACATGCGGATGTCCGAGCACGAGCTCGCGGGCGCCAAGCGGCGGCGCCAGCCGGTCTCGGTCGTGATGCTCGACGCCGACCACTTCAAGCGCGTCAACGACACCTACGGCCACGACGTCGGCGACGAGGTCCTGAAGGTGTTGTCGGCGACCTGCCGCTCCGCCCTGCGCGCGGTCGACGTGGTCGGCCGGCTGGGCGGCGAGGAGTTCGCCATCGTCCTGCCCGAGACCGACGGCACAATCGCGTTCCAGGTCGCCGAGAAGATCCGCCGGCGCATCGGCGACCACCCGATCGCGACCGCCGCCGGCGCGCTGCGCGTCACCGTCAGCATCGGCGTCGCCACGCTCGACCCGGCGATGACGACCTTCAAGGATCTCCTCAAGGTCGCCGACGCCGCGCTCTACGCCGCCAAGAAGAGCGGCCGCAACCGCGTCGTGCGCGCCGGCGCCGGCGCCGCCGCCGACGCGCGGCGCTGATCCCGCCTCAGTTGCGATCGGTTGCAGACCTCGGCCGTCACAGCACCCCAGATCGTCATGCTCGCGCTAGGCGCGAGCATGACGGTTTCCGTGTTCAAGCATCGTGCTGGGTAGCGACGGGTGGCGCGCATTACGCCGTAGGCGCGACGTAGACCATCCAGGAGACGCCGAACTTATCGGCGACCATGCCGAAACGCGGCGAGAAGAAGGTTTTCGCCAGCGGCATCTGGACCTGGCCGCCGTCGGCCAGGGCGTTGAAGCGCCGGTCGGCTTCGGCGGTGTCGGCAACCGTCAAGGACAGCGCGAAGCCCTTGAAGTCCGGTTTGGCCATGCAGTGACCGTCGGATGCCAGCACCGTGGTGTCGCCGATCTGCAGGGCCATGTGCATGACTTTGTTCTCGGCGCCTGGCGGCACCATGCCGGGCTGCGCCGGCTCGGGGCAGTCGTTGAACCGCATCATCATCTCGACCTTGGCGTCGAGCACGCGATGGTAGAACTCGGCCGCCTCCTCGCAGCGGCCGTCGAAGAACAAATAAGGCTGGACCGGCATGACAACTCCTTCGTGCGATTGATCCTCTGGGTGGCAACGGGGGCCGCGCGCGGTTGTGCCCCGCTGCCTCTTTGTGTACACTGTCCACAATAACTAGCACAGCAAGTGGACGGCGTCCACATGGACCGCGCGATCGCCTCCCGCTCCCGCCGCAGCTACCGCCACGGCGATCTCCACCGGGCGCTGCTCGACGCCGGCATCGCGCTGGCGCGCCGCGGCGGCCCCGAGGCGGTGGTGCTGCGCGAAGCGACGCGGCGCGCCGGCGTGGTGCCCAACGCCGCCTACCGCCATTTCGCCAACCGCGACGCCCTGCTGCAGGCGGTGCGCGCGGCCGCTATGTCGGCGCTCGCCGTGGCGATGGAGGCCGAACTGGCGCGGCTACCCCGCGGCCGGCGCGCCGCCGCGCGCGCGCGCCGGTCTGCGCGCGATCGGCACCGCCTATCTGCGCTT
>JACQAI010000578.1 GCA_016195115.1 Pseudomonadota bacterium | reverse complement strand
TGCTACCGCCGCAGCCTGGCGCTGCGACCCGATCACGTCGAGACCCAGCGCCACCTCGCGGACACCTTGCGCCGGTTGCGCCGCTTTGACGAAGCGGCGACGGCGATCCGCATGCTGCTGGCGCTCGATCCGGACGGCGCCGAGAGCCACGCCGCGCGCGGCGCCCTGCTGCGCGATCAGGGCGACTTCGCCGGCGCGGCCGAGGCGTACCGGCGCGCGCTGGCGCTCGATCCGAAAAATGCGAGTGCGCGCAACGAGCTCGGATTGCTGCTGATGCGCGACGATCGGATCACGGAGGCGATCGCCAGCTTTGAAGCCGCGATCGCGTGCGAGCCCGACAAGTCGCCCGCGTATCACAATCTCGGATGGCTGCTGTGCGGGCAGGGCCGGCACGCGGCGGCGGTCGCCGCGGTCGAGCGCGGCATCGCGGCCAATCCCGATGATGCGATCGCCGGGTCGGGCTTGCTCGTTGTCCTGCAATACCTGCCTGGGCTGCCGCCCGCCGAATTGACCCGGCGCCACATCGCGTGGGCCGAGCGGCACGCCGATCCCTGCCGTCCGACCGGCGGCCCGGCGCATGCGAATTCCCCCGACCCGGGGCGTCGGCTGCGCGTCGGCTACGTGTCGCCCGATTTTCGCTGGCATGCCGTGAGCGACTTCCTGATGCCGCTGCTCGCGCATCACGACCGCGCCCAAGTCGAGATCGCGTGCTACGCCGAGGTCGCGCACGCCGACCAGCGGACGGCGGCGTTCCAGCGGCTGGCCGACCGGTGGCGCCTGATCGTCGGTCAGAGCGATGAACGCGTCGCGGCGCAGATTCGCGACGACGGCATCGACATCCTGGTCGATCTGGCGGGCCATACGGCCAACCACCGGCTCGGCGTGTTCGCGCGTCGGCCGGCGCCGGTCCAGGCGACGTGGCTCGGCTACCCTTGCACCACCGGCATGGCCGCAATCGACTACCGTCTGAGCGATGCGGTCGCGGATCCGGCCCCCGGTGCGGACGCGCTCCATCGCGAGCGCCTGATTCGGCTGCCGCACGGCTTCCAGGCCTACGGGCCGCGTTACGCGCCGCCTGAGGTCGCGGCGCCGCCGGCCGCCGCTAGCGGCCGGATCACCTTCGGATCGTTCAACAACGTCGCCAAGATCAATGAGGGCGTGATCGCGTGCTGGGCGCGGATTCTCGCGGCGGTTTCGGACAGCCGCCTGATCATCAAGTTCTTCCAGCTTGCGGACGCGGAGACGCGTGCCGCGTATCGCGCGCGGATGATCGCCGCCGGCATTGCGCCCGAACGCCTGTCGCTTCAACCCTGCATCCCCGGCTGGCGGGCGCACATGAGCGCGTACGCCGAGATCGACGTGGCGCTCGACCCGTTTCCCTACAACGGCACGACCACGACCTGCGAGGCGCTGTGGATGGGTGTGCCGGTCGTCACGCTCGCCGGCGATCGTCACGCCAGCCGCGTCGGCGCCAGCCTGCTGACCCGCGTCGGCGTGCCCGAGCTGATCGCCGGCGACGTCGACGATTACGTCGCCAAGGCAAGCGCGCTGGCGCGCGACCTGCCGCGCCTGACCGCGTTGCGCGCCGATCTGCGCGCGCGCTGCGCTGCGACGCTCGGCGACGCCGCGACGTTCGCGCACGACGTCGAGGGTGCGTATCGCGCCATGTGGACCGCCTGGTGCGACCAGCGGCGAGCCGGCGACGGGTGAGGGCGCGGCGATCGGCCCCGTTGCGAAGCCGACGGGAAGCCCATATCTACACGAGCCCGCGCCCGAGCGGCGCATAAGAAGAAAGACGCATCGTGAGGAAACCGGTTCTGTTGCTGGCAAGCATCGCCGTGCTGGCGGGCGCGTCGGCGGTGCGCGCCCAGGACAACTACCCGACCAAGGCGATCCGCCTGGTCGTGCCGTTCGCCGCGGCTGGGCCGACCGACATCGTCGCGCGCCTGGTCGGCGGCAAGATGACCGACAGCCTCGGCCAGCAGATCGTGGTCGACAACCGCGGCGGTGCCGGCGGCAATCTCGGCTCCGACCTGGTCGCCAAGGCGGCGCCCGACGGCTACACGCTGCTGATGGGCACGGTCGCGACCCACGCGCTCAATGCCGCGCTCTATCCGAAGATGCCGTACGACCCGATCGCCGACTTCGAGCCGATCACGATGCTCGTGACCGTGCCGGCGCTGCTCGAGGTCCACCCGTCGGTGCCGGCGCAGGACTTGAAGTCGTTCATCGCGCTGCTCAAGGCCAACCCCGGCAAGTACAGCTACGCGTCGTCGGGCAACGGCACGCCGCTGCATCTCTCGGGCGAGCTGTTCAAGTCGATGGCCGGGGTCCAGATGGAGCACGTGCCGTATCGCGGCACCGGCCCGGCGCTGATCGACGTCCTGGCGGGCCAGGTGCCGGTGATGTTCGACATCGTCTCGACGTCGATCGGCCACATCAAGGAGGGCAAGCTGCGCGGCCTCGCCGTGACCTCGCTCAAACGCATCGAGGCGCTGCCCAACGTGCCGACCATGAACGAGGCCGGGCTGCCCGGCTACGAGACCTACACTTGGAACGCCTTGTTCGCGCCGGCGCGCACGCCGGCACCGATCATCGCCAAGCTCAACGCCGCGGCCAACAAGGCGATCGCCGATGCCGCGGTGCGCGCCAAGCTGATCGAGCTCAACTATCAGGTCGTCGGCACCACGCCGGCGCAGCTCGCCGCCCACGTCAAGGCCGAGATCGCGAAGTGGACGCCCGTGGTCAAGCAGTCGGGCGCCAAGATCGACTGATCAATCGACGATGAAGAGCTTGGCGCCGGTTGCGGTGCGCGAGCGGTGCGAGCTGCGGCCGTTCGAGACCTGGTAGGTCATGCCCGCCCTGAGCGTGACCGGCGTGCCGCCCTCGAGCTCGGTCACCAGCTCGCCCTCGAGCACCAGCAGGATGTGGCCGCGCTGGCACCAGTGGTCGGCGAGATAGCCCGGCGAGTACTCGACCATGCGCACGCGCACGTCGCCGACGTCGAGCGTGCGCCAGGTCGCGCTGCCGGTCTCGCCCGGATAGTGCGTCGCCGGCACGCGCGACCAGTCGGTGGTGGTGAACGGAAAGCTCGGTATCTCCATCGCACGTCGTCCCCTGCGCCGCCCCGCCATCCAGGTTAGTCTAGTTGACCAGACCAAAGCCGTGGTCTAGAGTCAAGCCATGGCCGAGACCGTGAACATCTACGACGCCAAGACCCGCTTGTCGCAGCTCGTCGAACGCGCCAGCGCCGGCGAGGAGATCATCATCGCGAAGGCGGGCAAGCCGTTGGTCAAGCTGGTGCCGGTGGGCGTGAAGGCGAAGCGTCGCAAGCCGGCGGGCGACTTCGTGGGAACCGGCATCCTGGAAGCTCTCGACGAGCCCTGGCCCGCCGACTTCCTAGAAGCATTCGAGACCAAGATCGAGCCTTGAATCTCCTGCTCGATACGCATGTCCTCATCTGGTGGGACGTTGGTCATTCGCGCTTGGCGAAAATCGTGCGCGACGCGATCGCCCAACCGTCGAATCAAGTCTACGTCAGCGCGGCGACGATCTGGGAGATCAGCGTGAAACGGGCGATGGGCAAGCTGGTTTTTCGCCGATCGCCGACCGAAACGGTCGAGCGAAGCGGGTTCCAGCCCTTGCCCATCACGCTTCGCCACGCGGAACGCGCTGGTGAGTTGCCGCGTCATCACAACGATCCGTTCGATCGGCTGCTGGTGGCGCAAGCCGAGATCGAGGGCTTCGTGCTCGCCACCCAAGACCGGCAATTGGCGCGGTACGGTGTCACGCTGCTTGGCGTTGCCCGGGCGCGGACTCCGTAGCGTCGAGCCCGCTCACAGCATCGCGAGTGGCGTCTCGCCCTTAGGCGGCGGGAAGGCCCGGTCGAGCTCGGCCAGATCCTCCTTGCTCAGCACGATGTCGCCGGCGGCGCGGTTGTCGCGCACGTGGCCGGGGTCGGTCGCCTTGGGGATCGCGATGACGCCGTCCTGCTGCAGCACCCAGGCGAGGGCGATCTGCGACGGCGTGGCGTCGTGGCGCTGGGCGAGCTGCTTGAGCGCCGGCTTGGCGGCGAGCCGGCCCTGCTCGAGCGGCGTGTAGGCCATGATCGGCATGGTGTGGCGGCGGCTGGCCGGCAGCAGGCTCCACTCGATGCCGCGGCGCGTCAGGTTGTAGAGCACCTGGTTGGTCGCGCATTCGACACCGCTGCGCAGCTTGCGCAGCTCGGTCATGTCGGCGGGGTCGAAGTTGCTGACGCCCCAGTGGCGGATCTTGCCCGCAGCGACGAGCGCCTGAAACGCCTCGAGGGTCTCGGCGAGCGGCACCGAGCCGCGCCAGTGCAGCAGGTAGAGATCGAGCGCGTCGGTCTTGAGCCGCTTCAGGCTGCGCTCGCACGCCGCGACCGCGCCCTTGCGCGAGGCGTTGTGCGGATAGACCTTGCTGACCACGAACACCTGGTCGCGCCGGCCCTTGATCGCCTCGCCGACGACCGCCTCGGCGCCGCCCTCGCCGTACATCTCGGCGGTGTCGATCAACGTCATGCCGAGCTCGAGCCCGAGCTTGAGCGCCGCGACCTCGTCGGCGCGCCGGCGCACCTGCTCGCCCATGTGCCAGGTGCCCTGACCGAGAGCCGGCACGGTCGCGCCCGACGGCAGCCGAATTTGTTTCATGCCACCACCCGGGCGCTCACGCGGTGGCGCCGCCGTCGACCGGCAGCGCCGCGCCGGTTACGTACGAGGCTTCGTCGGAGATCAGGAACAGCGCGGCATTGGCGATCTCGTCCGGCCGGCCGGGCCGGCCGAGCGGCACCTGGCTGGCGCGCCGCGCGACCAGCGCCTCGATGTCCTGGCCGGCCGGGCGCTGCTGGTCGGGCCGCGACACGAACACGCGCAGCATCGGCGTGTCGACCGGGCCGGGGCAGACGGCGTTGACGCGGATCTTGTCGGGCGCCAGCCGCTTGGCGAGCGCGCGCATGAAGCCGACGACGCCGAACTTGGCCATCGAATAGACCGGGCTGTTGGGCGAGCCGACCAGGCCCGAAGTCGACGCAGTGAACAGCAAGCTGCCGCCGCGCCGCGCGCGCAGCTCGG
>JACQAI010000577.1 GCA_016195115.1 Pseudomonadota bacterium | reverse complement strand
TGCGCCGTTATCGATGACTATCGCCGCGCCGAGGCGGCCTACGGGCGCAAGGATTTCGCGGCGGCGGCGGCGGGCTTCCGGCCGCTCGCCGAGCAGGGGCTCGGGCCGGCGCAGTCCCGGCTGAGCCAGATCCTGAGCGCCGGCCAAGGCGTGCCGGCCGATCTGGTCGAGGCGTATCGGTGGGCCGTGCTCGCGGCCGACATCGGCGCGCCCGGCGCCAGGCCGGCACTGGCCCAGCTCGAGGCAAAGCTCAGCCCCGCGCAGCGCGCAGCCAAGATCGATCCGGTGGCCTGGCAGGCCAAGCTCGGCCCGTGCCTGTCGGGAGACCCGCGGATCAAGCAGCCCGACGGCTCGAGCGGCTACAAGGTCGAGCTGGTGATCAATCACGTGCTCAAGGCGCCGTCGGCGACCGGCCCGGAAGCGCCGCGGCTGAAGTGGTTGATCGGCAATCTCGAGAGCGTGCGCCTCGGCAGCCCGCGCTACCTCATCTACCTCAAGGCGCTGTATGGCATTGGCTTCGTCGGTGGCACGAGGCCGTTCGTGGTCATCGATTCGCAGGACACACTGCCGATCCTCAGAATCAACGAGACCTATGCGACGACGGTCACCGTGGAACGGCTCCGGGAACTGGTGACCGCCGCCGTCACCGCCGTGCACAATACGCTCGTGCCGGCGGTCGTTGCGACGGCAACCGAGACCTACAAAGGCCGGTCGATCCGAGCCACGGCGACCGATGACGGCAAGCGCTTTCTTGTCGCGATCAAGCAGGCAATCGACATGGCCGAACAGCTGCCGCCCGAGCTCGCCAACTTGGCGCGCGCGCTGACGGACCTGCGCTATGAGCCGCGCCAAGCGTACGACAAACGGGGTGGGGCCGTGGCGCTGGGCTCGTACCGCAACGACCCCGCAACTGGCCGCGGCTACATGTCCTATTCCGAGATGTTCGAGACTTTCGGTGCGTTGCGCATGGTCATCAACTTGGTGGATGGCGGCGTCTATCTGCGGCGCGACGCGGCGCTCGGCGAGGCCAAGCGTCAGCTCGCCGATGCACGCAAGCGCGGCGCCGCTGCCGACATCGCCAAGTCCGAGCAGCAATTAAGCGAACTCGAGAAATCGCACGGCGGGCAGAAGGGTGACTGCGAGATCGAGGACCACGAGATCAAGACGATGGAAGCCCTCAAGCTCGACCAGAGGCAGATCACCGCGGCATACCGGGCCCGCGACCGGCGCGGCTGCAGCTAGCGGCAGGGGCTGCCGCTAACGGGGGCCGCCGCGGTCGCCCGGGCTCATGATGCGGCTGGAGACGTTGGTCGGGTCGACCGGCGGCTCGCCGGCGCGCGGCGCCCCGGTCCGCGCGTATTGCGGATCATTGGGCGAGATGGAACTCGCGCCGGTACAGCCGCCGAGTCCGAGTGCAAGCAGCATCAGGGCCAGCATGCCATGTCTCATGGGTCCTCCCCCTTCTTCGACGCTAACGATTCACGATCGATTTTATTCGCCGCGGGGCGGGCGGGTCAGCCGGTCGCGGACAGCGCGGCCACCGATGCCGGCAGCTTGGCAGCCAGATACCCGCGCAGCCGTTCGGCGCCCGCGGCGTCGATCGTCAGGCCGAGCTTGGTGCGCCGCCACAGGACGTCGTCGACCGTGCGCGCCCACTCGTGGGCGACCAGCCAGTCGACCTCGCGCGCGGTGAGCCCGGCGCCGAACTCGAGGCCGAGATCCTGGGGCCGCGTCGCCCCGCCGAGGATCTCCAGCGCATCGGTGCCATAGCTGCGCGCGAGCCGGCGGGCGAGCTCGACCGGCAGCCAGCCGTGGCGCTCGCGCAGCCGCACGATGAAGTGCTCGAGGCTGCCGCCGGGCAGGTCGCCGCCGGGCAGCACGGCGCCACGCGTCCACGCCGGGCTCGCCGTGGGGAAGCTCGGCTTGAGCTTGTCGAGGGCATGCTCGGCGAGCCGGCGGAAGGTCGTGATCTTACCGCCGAACACCGAGAGCAGCGGTGCCTGGCCGGCCGGCGCGTCGAGGTCGAGCACGTAGTCGCGGGTCACGGTCGAGGCGCTGGCGGCATGATCGTCGTAGAGCGGGCGCACGCCGGCATAGCTCGCGACCACGCGGTCTGACGTCACCGGGGTCGCGAACCAGCGCGACACCGCGGCGCACAGATAGTCGACCTCGTCGGGCGTGATCGCGACCGCGGCCGGATCGCCGTCGAACGCGACGTCGGTGGTGCCGATCAGGCTGAAGCGCTCCTGGTAGGGCAGCACGAAGACGATGCGGCGGTCGTCGTTCTGCAGGATGTAGGCTTGGTCGCCGTCGTGCAGCCGCTCGACCACGATGTGGCTGCCCTTGATCAGGCGCATGCGTCGCTGCGAGCTGGCGCTCTTCGCCCGGCCGATCACGTCGGCGACCCACGGGCCGGCGGCGTTGACCAGCGCGCGGGCGCGCACGATGCGCGCGGTGCCGTGGCGATCCTGCACGCTGGCGAGCCACGTCGCGCCGTCGCGCTGCGCCGCGACCAGCCGACTGCGCGTCTCGATCGCCGCGCCGAGCGCGGCGGCCGCACGCGCGTTGAGCACGACCAGACGGGCGTCGTCGACCCAGCAGTCCGAATAGGCGAAGGCGTCGGTGACGGTGTCGTGCAGCGGCGTGCCGTAGCGGTGCGTGCGACAGTGGATGCGCTCGGTGGCGGGCAGCGTGCGGCGGCCGCCCAGATGGTCGTAGAGGAGCAGCCCGAGGCGGATCAGCCAGAGCGGCCGGATCGACCGGTCGTGCGGCAGCACGAAGCGCAGCGGCCGGATGATGTGGGGGGCGCTGCCGAGCAGCACCTCGCGTTCGGCCAGCGCCTCGCGCACCAGGCGAAACTCGTACTGCTCGAGATAGCGCAGACCGCCATGGATCAGCTTGGACGACGCCGACGAGGTCGCGCCGGCAAGGTCGCCTTGCTCGACCAGCAGGACCGAGAGGCCGCGTCCGGCGGCGTCGCGCGCGATGCCGGCGCCGTTGATGCCGCCGCCGACGATGAGGAGATCGCAGTCGTCCATGGCTCAGGGCATCAGGCGTCGGCCTTGGTTGCGGCGCACTGCAGCAGATGATCGACGAACTCGGCGAAGCCCGCGCCGGCGGCGCGGCGGGTCAGGTAGGCGGGCGGCGTGGTCAGGCGCGTCAGCCACTGGCGCACGTTGGCGACGCCGACCGAATGGGGGTAGTGGGCGAACATCGGCTGGTCGTTCGGCGAGTCGCCGATGAACGCGACCTGCGTGCGCTGGGCCTCGGCGTCGCAGCCGAACTCGCGCTCGAGCAGGCGCTGGGTCGTGCTCAGCTTGTCGTAGCTGCCGAACCAGCCGTTGACGTGGATCGAGCTGACCTTGGCTTGGGCGCCGGCGGCCTGGAACATGCCGACGATGCGGTCGATCGCCGAGTCCGACAGCGCCGGCACGTCCTCGCGCACGTCGATCGCGAGATCGGCGACGCGATAGGGCTGGTCGGAGGCGATCGCGCTGCCCGGCACCGCGGCCAGGATGGCGCGCTCGAGGTCGGCCAGCCGCGTCCGCGCCACCTGGCGCTCCGCCGGCGTGCAGCCGAACCATTGGCGCAGCCGCCGCCGGCTGCGGTCGTAGCGGAACCAGAACGCGCCGTTCTCGCCGACCACGGCGGCGACCGGCCACATGCGGGCGATGTGGTCGCACCAGCCGGCCGGCCGACCGGTCACCGGGACGACGTAGAAGCCGGCGCGCTGCAGGCGCTCGAGGGCCCCGTAGGCGGCAGCCTCGAGCCGCCCCTCGGTCGTCAGGGTGTCGTCGATATCGAGCAGCACGTAGCGGATGGCGTGGACGGTGGCGGGCGCCAGCTCGGTGAGCGGGCGCAAGTGAGACGAAGCCGGCGTGCGGCTGACGCGGTGGCTGGCGCTCGGCATGGGCCCCTCCCAGGGTCTCGGAACGTCTCAGCCTGCGTCCCGATTCGTTAATTTTGTGGTAAGTTACACATTTTTTTGTGGTGAGTCCAGCATATTTTGGTCGACGGGCGCGATCTCGAGGTTGAGCCCGGCGCGCCGGATCGCCAGCCCCAGGGCGCCCCCCGGGACGCGGTCGGTGACGATGCCGCCGAGCCGTTCGAGCGGGCAGACGATCTCGAGATGCCGGCTGTCGAACTTGCTGCTATCGACCAGCAGCAGGGTGCGCGCCGCGCGCTCGAGGATTTCACGTTTGACCCAGACGGCGCGGGTCTCGACCTCGGTGGCGCCGTCGGCGGTTATGCCGCTCGCGCCGATGAACGCCAGGTCGGCGTGGAAGCGATGCAGGAACGCCGTCGTCTCGGCGCCGAACAAGCCGCGCTCGCGGCCGTCGAAGTCGCCCGGCGCGAGAATCACGCGGCAGCGCGGGTTGTGCCCCAGAGCTGCGGCCACGTCGATATTGTTGGTCAGCACGGTGAACGACAGCGGTCGCGCCGCGAGCGCGCGGGCGAGCTGGGTCGTGGTCGAGCCGGCGTCGATCATCACGACGTCGCCGTCGCCGACCAGGCCGGCGGCATGGCGCGCGATGCGCGCGCGCTCGATGACCGCCATGCGGTCGCGGTCGAGCACCGCCGGCTGGAATCCGATATGCTGCGATGCGGCGCCGCCATAGGTGCGCTCGACCAGGCCCTGCCGGGTCAGCTCGTCGATGTCGCGGCGCACCGTCTCGGCCGAGACGCCGAGCTGGGTCGCCAGGCTGGAGATGCGCACCACCGGGCTCGCCGTGAGCTCGGCGATGATCTGGTGGTGGCGGGCCTGCTTGCGTTTGGTCATGGAACGATTCGTGGAAGGTCGGCCATAAAAATGCCGGAACTACCACAAAATGGGAAGGGGTTCCCGGTGGCGGCGGGCCCGGACCTCCCCCCGGCCCCCGGCGACCGGCTGGCCGCGGCGCCCTTCTACTATCTGCGCCACGGTGAGACCGACTGGAACCGCGAGCACCGCGCCCAGGGCCACAACGACATCCCGCTCAACGCCACCGGGCTCGCCCAGGCCGAGGCCGCCCAGCTGCCGCTGGCGCGCTGCGACATCGCGACCATCTGCACCAGCCCGCTGCAGCGCGCCCGCGCCACCGCCGAGATCGTCAACCAGACCTTGCGCCGGCCGCTGGTCGTGGTCGACGCGCTCAAGGAATGCGGCTACGGCGTCGTCGAGGGCTCGGTGCGCGGCAACTGGTTTCCCGATTGGCGGCGCGGCGGCCTCATCGAGGGCGCCGAGACCTTCGAGGGTTTCATGGCGCGCGCGCTGGGCGGCCTCAATCAAGCGCTTGCGCACCCCGGCCCGGTCCTGATCGTTGCCCACGCCGGGATCTACTGGGCGATCCAACGCTACGCCCGGCTCGAGCGCACCCTGCTCGAGAACTGTCGGCCGGTGCGCCACGATCCGCCGAGCGCCGACGTGCCCGGCCGGATGACCACGGTGATCGAGTAGGCTGTGTCGGCGCAGCCGCCCCGGCGCGGACAGACCGAAGCTTTGCAAATCAGACTCGATCTGATAGCTTTGGAGAATGAAGACCCTGACCGTCACCGAGGTGGCCCGCAACTTCAGCGCCGTCATGGACGGCCTCGAAGCCGAGCAGGAGGAGATCGTGCTCGTGCGGAACAACAAGCCGATCGCGCGGCTGGTTCCGGAGCCGCCCGCGCAGACTGCTCTCGAGGTGCTCGGCGATCTCTACCGAACGCTCGACGATGAGACGGCCGACCGGTTGGTCTCGGCGATCAAACGCGGCAGGCGCGGCAAACGCGGAACCCTCGGCGAGCTGCGCGATCCTTGGGCTTCCTGATAGACACGAATCTCTGGATCGCTGTCGAGCGTGGCAAGATCGGTGCCGCGGACATCGCCGGAATTACCGGAACGCAACCCGTCTACCTCTCGCCCGTCAACGTCGCCGAGATCCGTTTCGGCATCGAGCTGATGTCGAACGGGAGGCAGAAGCAGCGTGCCATCGCGGCGCTGCGCCGCATGCGGCGCAAACCGCTGCTGCGGATCACCCGGGAGACCGCC
>JACQAI010000576.1 GCA_016195115.1 Pseudomonadota bacterium | reverse complement strand
TGCCCGCCGGCGCCCGCCACTACGGCGACATCCGGGCGCGCGCTGGATTGGCTCACCCGGGTAGAAATCGACCCGGCGCGCATCGACGACATGCCGGCAACGTTCTCCGGGGGCATGCAGCAGCGGTTGCAAATCGCACGCAATCTTGTGAGCGATCCGCGCATCGTGCTGATGGACGAACCAACCGGCGGCTTGGACGTTTCGGTTCAGGCGCGGCTGCTCGATCTGCTGCGCGACCTGGTCGCTGAGATCGGCGTCTCGGTGGTGCTGGTGACCCACGATCTCGGGGTCGCGCGGCTGCTCGCCCATCGCCTGCTGGTGATGCAGCACGGCCGGGTCATCGAGTCCGGGTTGACCGACCAGGTGCTCGACGACCCGCACCACGCCTACACCCAACTCCTGGTATCCTCGGTTCTGCAGTTGTGAGGTCATGACTATCGCTGCCGCCCCCCTCCTCGCGATCGAGAACCTGTCCAAGCGCTTCGTGCTGCACGCCCAGGGCGCGGTTGAGCTCGGCGTGCTCGAGAACCTGACCCTCACGGTCGAACGCGGCGAATGCGTCGCGCTCGACGGCCCGTCGGGTATCGGCAAGAGCACGCTGTTGCGCACGGTCTACGCCAACTACAAGGCCGACGCTGGCCGCATCCTGGTGCGCCACGACGGCGCCCTGATCGATCTCGCGACCGCACAACCGCGCGAGGTTCTGGCGGTGCGCCGGCGCACGCTCGGCTACATCAGCCAGTTCCTCCACGTCATCCCGCGCGTGCCGACCCTGAAGATCGTCGCCGAGCCGCTGCGCGCGCTTGGATTGGCGCCCGCCGAAGCCGAGGACCGCGCCGCCACGATGCTGCGCCGGCTCGGCCTGCCGGAAGCGCTGTGGCGGCTGGCCCCGGCGACCTTCTCGGGCGGCGAGCAGCAGCGCGTCAACATCGCGCGCGGCTTCATCGCCGGCCACGCCATCCTGCTGCTCGACGAGCCGACCTCGGCACTCGACGCCGAGAACCGCGCCCGCGTCGTCGCGCTGATCCGCGAGGCGCGCGACGCCGGCGTCGCCATGCTCGGCATCTTCCACGACCAGCCGGTGCGCGACGCGGTCGCGACCCGCGTGTTCGCCATGCCGGACATCACCGTGCTGGACAGCGTCGCATGACCGAGCTGGTGATCTCCAATGCCCGCATCGTGACGCGCGATGCGGTGATCCACGGCGCGGTCCAGGTGCGCGGCGGCGTGATCGCCGACGTCTCGGACGTACCGGCGCTGCTGCCGGGCGCCATCGACTTCGACGGCGACTATCTGCTGCCCGGCCTGATCGAGCTCCACACCGACAATCTGGAGCGCCACGCCAATCCGCGCCCGGGCGTGCGCTGGCCGGCGGCCGCGACGGCGATCGCGCATGACGTCCAGATCGCCGGCGCCGGCATCACGACGGTGTTCGACGCGCTGGCGGTCGGCGACGTCATCGAGGGCAGCTCGCGGCTCGCGACCTTGACGGCGCTGACCGAGGCCGTGCAGGCGATGCACGACGCCGGCGCGTTCAAGGCCGAGCATTGGCTGCACATGCGCTGCGAGGTCAGCTACCACAGCCTGCCGACCCTGTTCGAACCGTTCATCGATCATCCGCGGGTTCGGCTGGTCTCGCTGATGGACCACACGCCGGGCCAGCGCCAATTCGCCCAGCTCGACAAGTACAACCAGTATTACCAGGGCAAGTACGGTTTCGATGACGAGGGCATGCGGCGCTTCATCGAGAACAAGCGCGCCGACCAGGTGCGCTACAGCGCGCGGCATCGCGCCCACGTGATCGAGATCTGCCGGCGCCGCGGCCTGAAGCTGGCGAGCCACGACGACGCCACGCCGGCTCACATCGAGGAGGCCGCTTCGTGCGGCTCGGTGGTCGCCGAGTTTCCGACGACGTTGGAGGCGGCGCGCGCGGCGCGCGCGCATTCGATCAAGGTGATGGGCGGCGCGCCCAATTTCGTGCGCGGCAGCTCGCACTCCGGCAACGTCTCGGCGCGCGAGCTTGCCGAACACGGCGTGGTCGACATCCTGTCGTCCGACTACGTGCCGTCGAGCCTGCTGCACGCCGCTTTCCTGATGGCCGACGGCGATCACGACAAGCTGCCGGCGGCGATCGCGGCGGTCAGCGCGACGCCGGCCGCGGCGATCGGCTTCGACGACCGCGGCGCCATCATGCCCGGGCTGCGCGCCGACCTGGTGCGCGTCACCCAGACCCCGGCGCTGCCGCCAGGATTCCCCGTCGTGCGCGCGGTGTGGCGCGGCGGCGAGCGCATCGCGTGAGGAGGACCGAGATCGATCCGATCGCCGAGATCGTCGCCTTGGTCGATGCCCACGGCGCCAACCAGTACGACAACGAGGCGGTGACCCAGCGCCAGCACGCGCTGCAATGCGCCACGCTCGCCGAGCAGTCGGGCGCGCGGTCGAGCCTGATCGCGGGCGCCCTGCTGCACGACCTCGGCCACCTGCTCGACAAGCACGTCGAGGTCGGCCTCAAGAATCCCGTCGACCGCCAGCACGAGCTGATCGGCGCCGGCTGGGTGGCGCGCTGGTTCCAGCCCGAGGTCGCCGAGATGGTGCGCCTGCACGTGCCGGCCAAGCGCTGGCTGTGCCAGGCCGAGCCCGGTTACTTCGCGACCCTGTCGGCCGCCTCGGTGCGCAGCCTGGCGCTGCAGGGCGGCAAATTCACCCTCGACGAGGCCACGACATTCCACGCGCGGCCCAACGCGACCGACGCCATCCTGGTGCGGCGCTGGGACGATCTCGCCAAGGTGCCGGACCTGGAAACCCCGACCCTCGAACACTTCATCCCGACCTTGCGCGCCTGCCTGCGGTAGCGCAGAAAGGGTCGTACCCTTCGGGAGGCGTTCATGGTCGCAAAGCTGCAAGGCGACGCACGCAACAAGGCGCTCCAGTCGCTCAAGGGATGGGCCGAGGTCGAGGGCCGCGACGCCATCGGCAAGACCTTCAAGTTCGCCGATTTCAGCCAGGCCTGGGGCTTCATGAGCCGGGTTGCGCTGGCCGCCGAGAAGCTCGATCACCATCCCGAATGGTTCAACGTCTACAACCGCATCGACATCGTGCTGTCGACCCACGACGCCGGCGGTCTGAGCGAGCGCGACATCGACCTCGCCAAGCTGATCGACGCCGCCGGGTAACCAGACGACCGTCATCCTCGCGCCGAGCGCGACCTGCTGGGTGGCTAGGTCTTCTCCTGCTGCGTCATCTTCTGCTTCGCCAGGACCGACTCGCGGTGGGCGATATAGACCGACGCGACGGCGATGATGGCGGTGCCGAGGAAGGTCAGGCGGTCGGGCACCTCGACGAACGCGAAGTAGGCCATCGCGGCCGAGAGCGGCAGCCTCAGATAGTCGAACGGCAGCACCACCGACATCTCGGCGGCGGCGAAACCGCGCGTCACCGCGAGGTGGCCGAGCGTGCCGAGCGCGCCCATGGCGACCAGCCAGGGCAGCATGCTCCAGGTCGGCCAGCTCCACACGAACAGCGCCGGCACCAGCGACATCGGCGCGAGATACAGCACCATGAAGACCACGATCACGGTCGGCGGCTCGGTGCGGGACAGCTCCTTGACCGTCAGGAACGAGCCCGCAGTAGCGGCGGCGCCGAACAGCGCGAACAGCGCGACCGGCCTGAAGGTCTCAGGGCCGGGTTGCATCACCACCAGCACACCGGCGAAGCCGACCAGGGTGGCGGCCCAGCGCCGCACCCGCACCGTCTCGCCGAGGATGAGGGCGGCGCCGGCGGTGGCGAACAGCGGCGCCGTGAAGCTGATCGCGGTGGCGTCGGCGATCGGCATGTAGGCGACGGCATAGAACCCGGCCATCATGCTGACCAGCTGGAAGCCGGCGCGGAAGGCGTAGAACAGCGGCCGGCGGGTGCGCAGCACCGTGCCGCCGTAGCGGATCAACCAGGGCAGCATCCAGAACAGCGCGAACAGCGAGCGGTGGAAGGCGACCACGAAGGGGTGCATGTCGGCCGCCAGATGACGGATGACGCCGCTCATGCCGGCGAACGCGATCGCGCCGAAGGTCATCCACACCGCCGCCTGTAGCGGCGAGGAAAGGCGGGCGATGGCGCTCTCGAAGGATCGGCCGGCGGCGGCCAACATGCGGTGCGGGCTGGGAAATTTGCCAGGGCTTGGGGCATACTAGGGGCGCCGGGCCCGGCTTTCCTAGCGGTTGGGCGGGCGGCCGCGGTGACGGAAGGCCTGATGGCATGACCTCTAGCGACACCAAACCCCTGTGGCAGCCCTCCGCCGAGCGCATCAAGGCGGCCAACCTGACCCGCTTCATCCAGGCGTGCGGGCAGAAGGACTATGCCGGGCTCTACGCCTGGTCGGTCGCCGAGCCGGTCAAGTTCTGGCAGAAGATCTGGGAGTTCTGTGGCGTCATCGGCGACATGGGCGCGCCGCCCTATCTCAAGGACGCCGACAAGATGCCGGGCGCCCAGTTCTTCCCGGGCGCGCGGCTCAATCTCGCCGAGAACCTGCTGCGCCGGCGCGACGACAAGGACGCGATCGTGTTCTGGGGCGAGGACAAGGTGAAGCGCCGCCTCAGCTTCCGCGAACTCCACGACCAGGTCTCGCAATGCGCCCAGGCCCTCAAGGCGGTCGGGGTCAAAGAGGGCGACCGGGTCGCCGGCTACGTGCCCAACATGCCCGAGGCCGTGATCGCCATGCTGGCGACCACCAGCCTGGGGGCGGTCTGGTCGTCGGCCTCGCCCGACTTCGGCGTCAAGGGCGTGCTCGACCGCTTCGGCCAGATCGAGCCCAAGGTGCTGTTCGCCGCCGAGGGCTACTACTACAACGGCAAGGGCTTCGACTGCCTCGAGAAGGTCGAGGAGATCCTACGCGAGCTGCCGAGCGTCGTGCGCACGGTGATCATCCCCTACACCCGCGACACCAAAGGCCGCACCCTGCCGGTGCGCGCGTTCGGTTGGGCCGAGTTCCTCGAGCCGCACAAGCCGGGCGAGATCGCCTACAACCGCGTGCCGTTCAATCACCCGGCCTACGTGATGTTTTCGTCGGGCACCACCGGCGCGCCCAAATGCATCGTCCACGGCGTCGGCGGCACGGTGCTGCAGCACTTGAAGGAGCTGCGCCTGCACTCCGACGTCAAGGACGACGACCGGGTGTTCTACTTCACCACCTGCGGCTGGATGATGTGGAACTGGGTGGTGTCGTGCCTCGGCTGCAACGCCACCTTGCTGCAGTACGACGGCTCGCCGTTCCATCCGTCGGGCAACATGCTGTTCGACTACGCCGACGCCGAGAACATGACCTTGTTCGGCACCTCGGCGAAATGGATCGACGCGGTCGCCAAGGCCGGGCTCGAGCCGATCAAGACCCACAAGCTCGCCTCGGTGCGCGCCATGACGTCGACCGGCTCGCCGCTGGCGCCCGAGAACTTCGCGTTCGTCTACGACAAGATCAAGAAGGACATCTGCCTGTCGTCGATCTCGGGCGGCACCGACATCCTGTCGTGCTTCGCGCTCGGCAACCCGATCCTGCCGGTATGGGCCGGCGAGCTGCAGTGCCGCGGCCTCGGGCTGGCGGTCGACGTGTTCGACGACGACGCCAAGCCGGTGCGCGGCGACAAGGGCGAGCTGGTGTGCACCAAGCCGTTCCCGTGCATGCCGATCTATTTCTGGAACGACCCCGACGGCAAGAAGTACCACGCCGCCTATTTCGAGCGCTTCGACAACATCTGGTGCCACGGCGATTACGTCGAGCTGACCGCACACGACGGCATGGTGATTCACGGACGTTCTGACTCCGTATTGAACCCGGGCGGCGTGCGCATCGGCACCGCCGAGATCTATCGCCAGGTCGAGCAGGCGCCCGAGGTCGTCGAGAGCCTGGTGATCGGCCAGGACTGGCAGA
>JACQAI010000575.1 GCA_016195115.1 Pseudomonadota bacterium | reverse complement strand
GAGCGACAGCCCGCCGGCCAGCCGGGCGTGGCGACGCGCCGCGTCGTCGGCCCAGCCGCCGATCACGGCGCGTGCCGCGCGCAGATGGAACAGCGCGGCGTTGAGGCCGGCCAGCCCGATCACGCACAGCTTTGCGATGAACACCGGATTGCGCAGCAAATGCGGCGCATCGGCGGTGAACATCGTGAAGCCGGTCATCACCGACAGGCAGAAACCGACCACCGCGGTGGTCAGCAGCTGGCGCGCCGCGCCGGAGAGGTCGAGCCGCCGCGCGATCCCGAGCAGGCGCAGGTCGACGGCGAGGATCGAGCCGACCAGCAGGCCGAGCCCGATCAGGTGGACGACGCCGCACAGCGGGTAGAGCCACCACGAGTGGCGCGCGAACTCGCCGAGCCAAGAGTGTTCGAGCCACAGCGTCCACGCTGGGCCGGCATGCTCATCCATCAGGAGGGCGCCGTCACCGGAGCTCGGTGGTCTTGCCCGCGACGGTGATGCGCTCGGCGCGCAGCTCGCCGGCATGGTTGCGGCTCGGATAGCCGTAGACCTCGGCGCGCTCGCCAACCTTGAGCATGTCCTCGGTCAGACCGCGGTTGACCATGCGGTAGGGCGGCGCCAACACGATTTCCCATTCTTTGTCGGCGGCCGCCAAGTGGATGGTGCCGTGGGGATTCTCGAAGGTCTTGCGCTTGATCACGCCGGCCAGGGTCAGGGGATTGCCGGCGTCATAGCCGCCCCAGCCGTGATGCGCCACCGCCGGCACGGCCGCCACCGCGAGACCCGTGGCGAGCCAGGCCGCGGTGAGCAAAAGACGGGGCTTCATCGGGGCGTCCTCCTCGCTCGGACGCCAGAGTTTAGCAGTCCCGCGCTTGTTACGTGACCTTTAACCGAACGCGCTTTATCCTGCGCGCGCCATGCCGCGCCGCAAAACCCCCCGCCCGCCCGAGGAAGCCCGCGCCATTGTGCGCGCGCTGCGCAAGCGCTACATCACGCCCGAGGCCGAGGAGGCCGCCAAGGCGGCGTTCGCGCGGATGAACATCCCGCTGCCGGTGCCGACCGCCCAGCCGGCCGCGCCGCTCGAGCCGGCCAGCGACGAGCCGACCCTCCTGCAGCTGATCCGCGACCGCGAGGGCATCGCGTCCAACGCGCCGTTGAGCGAGCTGCCGGCCCACGAGACCGGCGCCGAGAAGCTGCAGAACCGCGCCCGCCTGATCCTGGCGCGCATCCAGGCGCGTTTCGCAACCAAGCAGTAAGCGGCAGGGGCGGCAGCCCCGCGAGCGACCCAAGAAAGCCCTGTGCGGCAGGGGCGGCAGCCCCGCGAGCGACCCAAGAAAGCCCTGTGCGGCAGGGGCGCAGCCCCGCGAGCGACCCCAGAAAGCCCTGCGCGGCAGGGGCGAAGCCCCGCGAGCGCTACAAACCTCGCTAACGCGGCTCTGCGCGCCGCCCCGACAGCGACACCACGCCGCTGGTCGTCTTCGGCGCATCGGCGTCCGCGTCGCTCGGCTCGACGCCGGGCGCGGCTCCGAGCGGCGGCGCGTGACGCTGCTCGCGCGTGATGTAGAACGCCACCGGCAGCGAGCCGATGTAGACTGCACCGACGATCGTCAAGGTGATCCACGGCTCGGCCGCGAGTCCGGCCGCGATCGTGCCGACCACCAGCAGGATCGGCAGCACCATCCAGTGCGGCACGCGCAGGCGCTTGAACGCGAAGGTCGGGATCTTGCTGACCATCAGGGCCGAGACCAGCACCGTCCAGGTGCCGACCAGCCACGGGTAGTCGAGCCACTCGCGGCCGATCTCGAAGCTGACGATCATCGGCAGGATCGCCAAGCCCGCGGCCGCCGGCGCCGGCACGCCGGTGAAGTAGTTGAACGTCCAGGCCGGCCGCGCGTCGTCGTCGAGCATGGTGTTGAAGCGCGCCAGGCGCAGCGCCGTGCATACGGCGTAGAGCAGCACGATCGCCCAGCCGAAGCGGCCGCCGTGATTCATCACCCACAGATAGAGCATGAGCGCCGGCGCGACGCCGAAGCACACGAAATCGCACAGCGAGTCGAGCTCGGCGCCGAACTTGCTGGTGGCGCCGATCAGGCGCGCGATGCGGCCGTCGAGTCCGTCGAGCACGGCCGCGATCACCAGCGCGATCACCGCCAGCTGGAAGCGCTGCTCGAGCGCGAAGCGCATCGCGGTCAGGCCGGCGCACAGCGCCAGCAAGGTCAGGATGTTGGGGATCAGCCGATTGATCGACTGGCGGCGCAGCCGCGGGCGACGGCGCAGCATCATCGTCCGATCCCCTGGCGCGCCGGCTCGCTCGAGTCGAGATCGGCGAGCACGGTCTCGCCGGCGATCGCACGCTGACCCTCGATGACCAGCGCCGACGCGCCCGGCGGCAGATAGACGTCGACCCGGCTGCCGAAGCGGATCATGCCGACGCGCGAGCCGATCACGACCTGATCGCCCTCGCCGACCCAGCTGACGATGCGGCGCGCGACCAGGCCGGCGATCTGCACCATCGCGACGTCGCGGCCGTCGGCCATCACCAGCCTGAACGATTGGCGCTCGTTGTCGTCCGACGCCTTGTCGAACGACGCGTTGACGAAGCGGCCGGGCCGGTAGGCGACGTGGGCGATCCGCGCGCTGACCGGCGCGCGGTTCACGTGGACGTCGAACACGTTCATGAACACCGAGATGCGCGGCCGCGGGTTGGGGCCCATGGCGAGCTCGGGCGGCGGCACGGCCGGCTCGATCAAGGTGACGACGCCGTCGGCCGGGCTGACCACCAGGCTGTCGCGCAGCGGCGTGACACGCTCG
>JACQAI010000574.1 GCA_016195115.1 Pseudomonadota bacterium | reverse complement strand
GCGGCAGGCTGCTCGGCGAGCCAGCGCACCGGCGCCGCCGCCGCAGCATCGACGACGGCGCGGGCGCCGGTCGCGGCGACCACCGCGTCGAGCACGGCCGGCGGCATGGCGCGATGCGCCGGCACCACGACGCCGCCGACGCGCCATACCGCGGCGAACGCCGCGAGGTCGCAGGCGCGGTTCGACACCTGGACGATCACGGGCTCGTCGGGCCGGCAGCGGGCGAGCGCCGCGGCGATCGCGTCGGCACCGCGATCGAGCTCGGCGAAACGGTGGGCGCCCGCCGCATCGATCGCGGCGATATCGGGGGCGAAGCTTGCCAGGGCGGCGTCGAGCTGCCGGCCGAGCGCGCGGCTCATTTGAAGCGGGCGTCGCGCCAGGCCAGCGCGGCCTTGAGGCCGTCGCGCCGCGCGATATCCATGAACTGGCGCTTGTCGGGCGAGCCCGCGCCCTCGATCTCGAGATCGATTGCGAGCGCCGCCTCGAGCGCCTCGCCGAGCCCCCTGACTTCGTACGCGCGGTTGATCGCGCGCTTGGTCTGGCGCACCAGATCGGGGTCGATCACGGCAAGATGCCGGGCGAGCGCCAGCGCGGCCGGCAGCTCCTCGCCGACCGGCACGATCCGGTTGATCAGGCCAAGCGCCAGCGCGCGCTCGGCCGGGATGTCGTCGGCGCCGCTCAGGATCAGCTCTTTCGCCTGTTTCGGGCCGGTCAGCCAAGGCAAGAGCATGACGACGATGCCGGCGCCGAACTTGAGCTCGGGCTCGCCGAACACCGCATCGGTCGCCGCGATCGTGATGTCGCAGGCGAGCGCCAGCTCGCAGCCGCCGGCCAGGCAGTGGCCGCGCACCGCCGCGATGGTCGGTTTGGGGCAGCGCCAGAAGCGCATCACGCCGTCGAAGTCGCGCGCCAGGATCTCGCGCCAGACCGCCGGCCCCTCGGGCCGGGCGGCCATCTGCTCCTTGAGGTCGAAGCCCGACGAGAACGCCTTGCCGGCGCCGGTCAGCACGATGGCGCGGACGTGGCTGTCGTGCTCGAGGTCGTCGAGCGCGGCGCCGAGCTCGTCCAGCATGCGGCGGTCGATCGCGTTCAGCCGCTCGGGCCGGTTGAGCGTGATGACGCCGACGCTGTCGGCGCGCTCGAGGGTGATGGTCGCAAAGGCCATGGTCTTGCCTATTAACTGATCATGCGCCGGAACCGCGCGGCCTGCGACCATGATTCTATTGATATCCCGCGCATTGCCTGGAACCATGCCGCCAAACTGGAAGCCACGGGAGGCTCACATGACCGACAAGAAACATCAGGACGACCAGGAATTCTGGTATTCCGGCAAGGTCACGCGCCGGCGGCTGATCGGCTATGGCGGCGGCGTCATCGGGGCCGCGATGCTGGTGCCGGCGCCGTGGCGGGCCGCGTTCGGCCAGGCCAAGCCCTACAAGATCGGCTCGTCGCAGCCGCTCTCCGGCGGCGCGGCAGCCGGCGGCAAGACCGCCCTGGTCGGCGTCCAGATGGCGGTCGACCGCATCAACAAGTCCGGCGGCATCAGCGGCCGGCCGATCGATCTCGTCATTGCGGATGATGAATCCAAGCCCGACGTCGGCCGCCGCAAGGTCGAGAAGATGCTGGTCGAGGACAAGATCGACGCGCATGTCGGCGGCTTCCTGTCCAACATCTGCGTTGCCTGCGCGCCGGTGTGGGACGAGTACCGGGTCGTCAACATGATCAGCGTGTGTCTCGACACCACGCTCACGACCTCGAAGTGCACGCGCTACAGCTTCCGGCCCTTCGATTACGCGCCGGCCCAGGCGGTGGCGTTCGCGCCCTATCTGGTCAACAAGCTGGGCAAGCGCTGGCACATCGCCTTCCTCGATTATTCCTGGGGGCAATCCACGCGCGACGCCTACATCGACGAGATCAAGAAGAGCGGCGGCGCGATCGCCGGCACCACCGGCATCCCGCTCAACACCGCCGACATGACGCCGTTCCTGTCGAAGATCCAGGGCGACTTCGACGGCCTGTTCGGCATCTTTTTCGGCAAGGACGGCGTCACCTTCACGAACCAGGCCTACGATCTCGGCCTGACCAAGAAGTACAAGTACGCCGGCGACGGCGCGATCGCCGAGTCGACCAACATGCCGGCGCTCGGCGCCAAGATCGAAGGCTTCGTCGGCGTCAACCGCTACCTGCCGATCTTCGACGGTCCGCTCAACACCCCGGCGCACAAGAAGTTCTTCGACGAAGCGGTCAAGCGGTTGAAGGCGATCGATCCGTCGGGGCCGCTGCCCGATCGCTACGTCCAGTCGAACTACGAGGCGATCAACGCCCTCAAGCTCGGCATCGAGAAGTCGGGCTTCCGCGGCCGCGAGGACACCGAGAAGCTGGTCGGCGCGCTCGAGGGGCTCGAGATGAAGGAGGGCGACGACTTCCCGCAGGGCGACAAGACCCTGCGCAAGGCGGATCACCAGGCCTTCCTGCGCGAGCTGCTGTTCGACGTCAAGGACGGCAAGCACCGCCTGCTCGAGATCATCTCGAAGGAAAAGACCGTCGTCCCGCCGGCCTGCAAGTTCGCCTAGGTGACGGCCCAATCGGTGATCGATGCCGCCGCCCCGGGTCCTGCCCGGGGCGGTGCCGCTTCGGTGTTGCGCACCGAGGACCTGAGCATCCGCTTCGGCGGTCTCAGCGCGCTGAGCAACGTCAACTTCGAGCTGCGGCGCGATGAGATCCGCGCCATCATCGGCCCCAACGGTGCCGGCAAGAGCACGTTCTTCAACTGCCTGACCGGCGTGCTCAAGCCGTCCGCCGGCCGGATCCTGTTCAACGGCGAGGACATCACCGGCCTGCCGCCCAACCGGATCTCGCAGAAGGGCATCGCGCGGTCCTATCAGATCACCAACATCCTGCCCAACGCGACGACCTTGGAGAACGTCCGCATCGCCGCGCAGTCGCGCCGGCACAGCTGGAGCATGCTGAGCCATCACGCCGCGTACCGCGACGTCATCGAGAAGGCCGAGGCGGCGCTGGCGGCGGTCGGGCTCGAGGGCAAGGAATACGAGCTCGCTGCCAACCTGTCGCACGGCGAGCAGCGCACGCTCGAGATCGCCATCGCGCTGGCGACCGAGCCGACCCTGTTGTGCCTCGACGAGCCGACCGCCGGCATGAGCGCCGGCGAGACCCACGACACCGTCGAGCTGGTGCGCCGCATCGCCAAGGACCTGACGATCCTGATCGTCGAGCACGACATGGAGGTCGTGATGGGCCTGGCGCAGCGCATCACGGTGCTGCACTACGGCTCGATCCTGGCGGAGGGGACGCCGGCGGAGATTCAGCAGAACCCCCGCGTTCTCGAGGTCTACCTGAAGACATGAGCGCGGCCGCCGACGCATCCCCCGCGCCGCTGATCAAGGTCGAGGGCATCCACACCTACTACGGCAAGAGCCATATCCTGCATGGCGTCTCGCTCGAGGTGCGGCGCGGCGAGGTGGTCGGCCTGCTCGGCCGCAACGGCGTCGGCAAGAGCACGACCCTGAAGGCGATCGCCGGCCTGGTGCCGCCGCGCCAGGGCCGCGTGCTGTTC
>JACQAI010000573.1 GCA_016195115.1 Pseudomonadota bacterium | reverse complement strand
CCGAGCCACCATTGATAGCCGTAGAAATAGATGCTGGCGCCGCTGATCTGCGGTGCGATCGATTGGTCGATCCAGGTCGCGGGCGCCACCAGGCGGCCCTGCCACTGGCCGCGCGCGAGCACGAGCTGGCCGAGCTTGGCGAGGTCGCGCGGCTTGAGGCGCAGCCCCGAGGCCGCCGCCGTGACGCTGTTCGGCATCTTGATCCACGCCGTATCGGTAATGCCGAGCGGCTCGAACAGCGCCGTGCGCGCGAAGTCGTCGAACGGTCGGCCGGAGATCTTCTCGACGATCGCGGCGAGCAAGGTGGCGCTGCCGCCGCTGTAGTTGTAGCGCTGGCCCGCGGCCAGCGCGACCGGCTGCTCGAGCACGAAGCGATGCGGATCGGTCGACCGAATCATGCGGATTTCGCTGTTCTCCGGGTCGGTGTAGGGGCGCGTCTCGTCCCAGGCGAGCCCGGCCGACATGGTCAGGAGATGACGCACCAGGATGCGGTCCTTCTCGGGGGTGCGCAGCCCGGCATATTCGGGAAAGAAGTCGAATACCGGCGCATCGAGCGTGGCGGCCGCGGCGGGACCGAGCGCGATGCCGAACACCAGCGACGTCACGCTCTTGGAGATCGAGCGGACGTCGTGTTTGGTTTCCGGGTCGAACGTCACGGTGCCGGTCGGCCTGCCCCAGATCTCGTCGGCGCCTGTGAAATAGCGCTCGAACACCAGGGTGCCGTTGCGCGCGACCAGCACGGCGTGGATGTTGGCCTTGCCGTCGGCCAGCCGCCCCTCGATGGCGCACACGCGTGCCGGGTCGAGCCCGACCGCCTCGGGCGGCGCGATCGCCCAACCGTCGTCGCGCGCTGCCGGCGCGCCGCAGTCCTGTGCCGAGGCCGCTCCGGCGAGCAGCAGCCCAACAATGGCAAGGCCGAGACAACGCGTGCGCATAATCTCATCTCCGCCAGGATGGCGCACACGCTAGCGCGCCGGCGCCCGGCTTGTCACCCGGCGGCGCCATCCACACAATGGCGCGATGCCGGAGATCGACGACCTCATCGTTCCACCCCTGCGCGCCCGTGTTGGCATCGTGCTGCCGTCCGCCAATCCGGTGGTCGAGGAGGAGATGCGCGCGCTGTTGCCGCCGACGGTGCGGCTGCACGCGACGCGCCTGCCGCCGCTTTCGGGCGATCTGCAGGTGCGCACCGATCGCTATATCGATCACTACCCCGATATGGTGCGCAGCTTCGGCGATCTCGCGCTCGACGCGATCCTGATCGCCCAGACCGGGGCGTCGTATCGGCTCGGCCCGGACGGCGACCGCACCCTCAACATCCAGCTCACGGCGCTGCGCGGCACGCCGGTCGAGACCATCAGCCTGTCGATCCTGGATGCGCTCGGCCATCTCGGCGCCGACGGGCTGTGGCTGCTGTCGCCCTATCCGCGCTGGCTGACCGAGCGCTCCGAGCGCTACTGGGCGGCGGCCGGCCTGCGCGTCCACGGCGTCACCCAGATGGCCGAGGAGTTTGTCGCCTACACGATGGATACCGCTGGCGTCGTCGCGGCGCTGCGCCGGCTCGAGGTGCCGCGCGGCGTGCCGGTGCTGATGAGCGGCACCGGCATGACGACGCTCGACGCCATCCGCCTGACCGCGCCCGACATGAGCGCGCCGGTGCTGTCGTCGAACCTGTGCGGCGCCTGGAGCCTGCTGCGCCGCCTCGGCGTCGCGCCGCTGCCGGGCACGTTCGACCGCCTGGCGCCGGCGCTCGCGTCGGCGCTCGCGCGCGCGTAGGACCCTCTCCCGATGGGAGGGGGATCTCCTACTCGTAGAACTTCGGCGCGTGGATCTGGGCGTCGCTGGTCGGCTTGTCGTGGTTGATCCACAGCTTGGCGCCGACCGTCTTCATCAGCGTGTCGAGCCGGCGCATCGACGCCACGGTCTGGTCCTTGTCGGCGTTCATGCTCGGTACGCGCCGATTGTCCCAGTTGTCCTTGAAGTGCACGGCGTCGCCGGTCAGCAGCACCGGGCCGGTCTTGCGCAGGTTGACGAGCAGCGACTGGTGGCCGGGCGTGTGCCCCGGGGTCGAGATGATCAGCACCGAGCCGTCGCCGAACACATCATGGTCGCCCATCAGCTTGGTGACCTTGGCGCCCGGCGGCAGCGGCGATTTGGCCGGGTCGGCATAGGCGAAATCCCACTCGGCCTGCTGGACCAGGAAGGTCGAGCCGGCGAACAGCTTGGCGTTGCCGGTGTGGTCGCCATGATTGTGCGAGAGCGCGACGTGGGTGATGTTCGCCGGCTTGAGCTTGAGCTCGGCGAGCTGGCCCTCGAGCGTCTTGGTGCGCCGCGCGACGATCGCGCCGCCGCCGGTCTCGACGCCGTTCGGCGACGCGGCGACCGCGTCGGGGATGCCGGTGTCCCACAGCAGCCACTGCTTGCCGTGGCGAATCAGATAGCAGTTGTCGGAGAACAGGATCGGCTGCCCGACATTGACGCCGGGCGACCAGCGCGCCTGGTCTTTGCCCAAGTTGGTACCGCAATCGAGCACGTAGAGGCGTTGCACGGTCGCCTCGGCGGCGAGCGCCGGGGTCGCGAGAGTGGTGGTTGCGGCGAGCGCTGCGATGAGAACGGTTTTGCGCATGGGTCAGCCTGCCTTCTTCTGGGGTTGTTGGGGCGACTTCTCTCAAATCTTCGTCAGCCGTCTAGCGGTTGGCGGGGTAGGGACATGACAGATCGCCCTCCTCGCAGGTCAGGTAATAGGCCAGCTCCTGGAGGCGAAGCTCGGTGAGATCGAGGGCGCACAGGTTGAAGATGGTCGCATGGGCGCTGCCGCCCTCGACGCCCGCGGCCGTGAACGCGCACTGCTTGGTCAGGTACGTCGTCCAGGCGCGTTGCGCCCCGCGCAGGTTCGCCTTGTCGACCTTGCTGGTGGCGCGGGCGAGGACCGCGTCGTAGGTCCGCTTCAATTCGGCGTCGACCTTTTGGTGCAGATCGCGCGTGCACAGGTTCATCTCGGTCTGGCTCTCCTTGTCGGTGCACGCCTCACGCGCCGTGGCGATCTCGTCCGCGGCGACGGCAGCGCTCGGGCCGACAAGGAGCCCGGCGAGCAGGATCGCGACAGCCTTCATCGCCGGCCTATTCGTCCGCGATCTTGATCACCAGCTTGCCGAAATTCTCGCCGCGCATCAGGCGCAAGAACGCGCTTGGCGCATTCTCGAGCCCCTCGACGACGTCCTCGCGGTACTTGATCTTGCCCTCGCGCACCCAGCGCGCGAGACGCTTCAGGCCCATCGGCCAGCGGTCCGTGAAGTCGGACACGATGAAGCCTTCCATCTTGGCGCGGCTGACCAGCATGAAGCGCAGGTTGCGCGAGCCGGGCTCCGGCGTGTCGACGTTGTAGAGCGCCATCTGGCCGCAGATCGCGATGCGCGCCTTATAGGCGAGGTGGCGGAACACGGCGTCGGCGACCTTGCCGCCGACATTGTCGAAATAGGCATCGACGCCGTCGGGGCAGGATTTGTCGAGCGCGGCGTCGAGATCCTCGAACTTGTAGTCGATGCCGACGTCGAAGCCGAGCTCGTGCGTGATGTAGTCGATCTTGGCCTTGCCGCCGGCGATGCCGATCACCTTGCAGTCCATGATCTTGGCGATCTGGCCGACCACCTGGCCGACCGCGCCCGAGGCCGCCGACACCACCACGGTGTCGCCGGCGTGCACCCGGCAGACGTCGAGCAGGCCGAAATAGGCGGTCAGGCCCGGCATGCCGAGCACACCCAGGTTCAGCGACAGCTTGCCGGCCTTGGGGTCGATGGTGCGGATGTTGCGGCCGTCCGACAGGCCGAAATCCTGCCAGCCGAGCCGGCCCTCGACATGGTCGCCGAGCTTGAACTTGGGGTTCTCGCTGGCGACCACGCGGCCGACGATGCCGCCTTCCATGACGCCGCCGATCGGGACGGGGGCGGCATAGGACTTGGCGTCCGACATGCGCCCGCGCATGTAGGGGTCGAGCGAGAGATAAAGCGCGCGCACGAGGACCTGGCCCGGGCCGGGGGACGGCACCTCGTCTTCGACCAGCTTGAAGTTCGCCGCGGTCGGGTAGCCGTCGGGACGCGACGCCAACGTGATCCGGCGATTGACCTGGTTCATGGCTATGTCCAGATGACAGACGACAGAAGACAGACTACAGAATAGTCGATCTGTCGTCTGTCGTCCGTCCTCTGTCGTCGCCTAGGAGGCGTCCATGGCCGCTCCCGAGCTTGCCCTCAGCCATTTCGGGCTCTACGTCTTCGACCTGCCGACGATGGAGCGGTTCTACACCGAGCTGCTCGGGTTCGTGGTCACCGACCGCGGGCTCAACCGCGGCCGCGAGATCCTGTTCATGAGCCGCGATCCGTCCGATCACCACCAGATCGTCATGGTTCCGGGGCGCACCGGCAGCCGCGACGACCAGGTGATCAACCAGTTGTCGTTCCGGGTCGAGTCGCTCGACGCCGTCAAGGCATTCAACGCCCTCCTCAAGGACCGCACCGACGTGAGCGAGATCCGCCCGGTCAGCCACGGCAACGCCTGGTCGGTCTATTTCCGCGATCCCGAGAACAACCGCCTCGAGGTTTTCACCGACTCGCCGTGGTACGTCACCCAGCCGCGCGGCGACGCGCTCGACCTCACGCTGTCCAACGACGAGATCGCGCGCCAGACCGAGGCGGCGTGCCGCACCGATCCCGGCTTCATGCCGGTCGCCAAGTGGCAGGCCGAGTTCAAGCAGCGGCTCGCCGCCGCCAAGCATTGATCTAAGGCGTCTCGATCCGAATCACGCCGGCGTCGCCCTTGACCTCGACGGCGACGCGGGCGCCGTTGGCGACCAGGCCTTTCAGGGTCTCGGCGGGCTCGCATAGGATCGGGATGTTGGCCAGGATCGCGCCTTGCACGACCGACGGGTCGGGCAGGGTGTCGGTGATCAGCGCGACCGGATGGTTGCCGTGCTTGAACAGCTGGTAGAGGAAGCGCCAGGCGCCCGCCGAGCCGCGCGTGTACGGAAAGATCAGCACGGTGCCGCGCACCGAGGCGTTCTTCAGGCTCGGCAGGTCGCCGACGATCTGGCCGGTCCCGATGTCGACGTCGCCCAGGAACGAGATCGCCTCGTCGCCGATCAGCGCCGGCCCGGCCGCCGTGCCCTCGACGATGCCGCGGGCGCGGATCTCACGCGTCGTCATGCACGCCGCGATACAAACTGACCGGTCAGCGCGGTCAGCACCGCTTCCTGGGTGCCGGTCAGCAGGGTGTCGCAGCGGATCATGTCGCGCACGTACTTGGCCTGCTTGGCCGAGTCGACGACCACGGTGCGGATCGGCGGCGGCACCACGCCGAGCTTGGGGTCGGGCGAGGTCGTGCGCGCGAAGTGGCACGAGATCGGGCAGGTGTCCGAGATCACCTTGGCGCCGGCGGCGTCGAGCACGCGGATCAGCCCGGCCTCCTCGGCCATGGTGCGCACCGCACGGCTGGTCGTGATCCAGAACTCGACGCCGGGCTTGACACGCTGGTCGCGCAGCAGCTCGGCGTAGTGCTTCATCTCCTCGAACGAGGCGTGCGGGCAGCCGACATGGACGATGTCGAACGCGCCCGACGTGCCGGTGCAGAAATAGTCGTAGATCGCGTCGACGTCGGGCCGCCGCACCACGATCGCCTCGGGCACCATGGCGCCGCCGAACGCCTGGACGACGTCGGCGAACGGCGGGGTCACGCCAGGCACGATGAAGAGCGCGACGCCGCCCGAGGTCGCCAGCGCGGCGCCCAGCGCGTCGAGCTCGTCGAGGTTGGGCCGGCTGGCAAAGCCCTCGAACACCGGCACGCCCTCGCCGACGATGCGGCCGACATGGAAGCCGAGGCAGCTGTAGTCGGTGGTGCCCGACAGCGTCGTGTCGACCTTGAACAGCTGGGTGCCGCGCCGGTTGGCGTCGACGTGATAACCGAACAGCGGGTAGCGGCCCGTCATGCCGGCGTAGACCGCGAAGAAGCCGTCGCGGTTCGACTTGGCGCCGAGCACCGAGTTGCAAAACACCGTGACGGTCGACTCGATCGAGGTCATGTGGGTGTTCCAAGTCGGCCAGTGGCCGGCCCAGTAGGGCGTGCACGTATAGGTGCAGGCGCTGCCCATCTTGTGGTGCGCCGAGGTCGCGCGCTGCTGCAGCCGCACGAGCTTTTCCGGCGCGCCGGTTTGCTGCCAGTTGACCGTGTCGGCGTTGGCGATGTTGACCGAGGCCGGCACCGCCATGGCGGCGCCGAGATCGGCCAGATCCTCCATCAGCTCGACGTCCTCGAGATAGAGCGCCATGCCGGCGTGGATGTGGGCGTAGCCGATCTCGATCATGCGCGGGGCACCGAAGGCGCGGCCGAGCTGCACTAGGCCCTGCATCGCGCGCTGCTTGGCGGCGCCGTGCTTGCCGTCGAGCATCTCGTTCTCGAAGCGCGTCAGCTCCATGGCGTCAGTGTCGCGCGCCGGGGGTGGGCTGTCCACCGTGGCACCGGGCCGCCGCGGCGCCGCGCCATCGCGCGCATGGCCGCGGGCCCACGGCTTTGTTAG
The DNA here is from genome assembly GCA_016195115.1 of Pseudomonadota bacterium. GTDB lineage: Bacteria > Pseudomonadota > Alphaproteobacteria > Elsterales > Elsteraceae > JACQAI01. The sequence continues at coordinate 4,639 of JACQAI010000573.1, read as the reverse complement.
GCTCCGGCCCATGGGCGAACCCCCGCACTCCCGCATGGCCCACGGCGGCAAGGCGCTGTACGGCGCGCGCCTCGGCATCCTGATGCTGGAGGCGCGGTTTCCGCGCATTCCCGGCGACATGGGCAACGGCGAGACGTGGCCGTTTCCCGTGCTCTACAAGGTCGTCCCCGGGGCGTCGCCCGAGCGGGTGGTGACCAACAAGGCCAAGGGCCTGCTCAACGCCTTCCTCGATGCCGCTGCCGAGCTGGTGCAGCTCGGCGCCGACGGCATCACGACCACCTGCGGCTTCCTGTCGCTCTATCAGGCCGATCTGGCGCGCCACGTCGGCGTGCCGGTGGCGACCTCGAGCTTGATGCAGGTGCCGTTCATCCAGAGCGTGCTGCCGCCCGGCAAGCGCGTCGGCGTGATCACGATAAGTGCGGCTTCGCTCACAGCGGAACACTTGGCAGCGGCTGGCGTTCCGGCGGGCACGCCGGTGGTCGGCACCGACGGTGGCCGCGAGTTCTCGCGGGCCATCCTCGGCGACGAGCCGACGCTCGACGTCGCCGCCGCCGAGCAGGACATCCTCGACGCCGGCGATCAGCTGATCGCCCGACATCCCGAGGTCGGCGCCGTGCTCCTCGAGTGCACCAACATGACGCCCTACGCGCGGGCGCTGCGCCAGCACGTGCGCCTGCCGGTGTTCAGCATCTACAGTTTCATGACCTGGTTCCACGCGGGGCTCAGCCCGCGTGATTTCGGTCCACCGGCGAGCGCGCCCGGGCCGTGGCGGGAACGCGGATGACCGGTGGACAGGACAAGCTCGGCGATACCGTGCGGGTCGTACTGGTGACCGGCGCGGCGAGCGGTATCGGCGCCGCGATCTGCCGGCGCCTGGCCAAGCCGGACATGCGCCTGATGCTGCACACCGGCAGCCGGCGCGCCGAGGTCGAGGCGGTGGCGGCCGAGTGCCGCGCCCTGGGCGCGACCTGCGGCGTCGTGCTCGGCGACCTCGCCAGTCCGGCGGTGCCGGCGCGCCTGGTCGACGAGACCACGGAGCTGTTCGGCGGGCTCGATTGCCTGATCGCCAACGCCGGCTTCGGCGACCGCCGCAAGATCGGCGAGATCGACGCCGCCGGGTTCGCCAAGTCGCTCAACACCAACCTGCGCAGCTTCTTCGACCTCGTCACCGCAGCGCTGCCCTGGTTGATCATGTCGACCACGGCGCGGGTCGTCGCGGTCAGCTCGTTCCTGGCCCACGAGTTCAAGCTCGGCGGCGACTACTTTCCGGCGTCGGCGGCATCGAAGCGCGGGCTCGAGGGCCTCGCCAAATCGCTGGCCGCGCAGCTCGCCGGCACCAACACGACGGTCAACGTCGTCGCGCCCGGCTACATCAAGAAGGACCCCGGCACCCTGACGTCGCTCAACGACGAGCTGTGGCAGACGTCAGTCGCCCGCATCCCGATGGGCCGCTACGGCACGTCCGACGACGTCGCGGCGTTGATCGTCTTCCTGCTCGGGCCCGACGCCGGCTACATCACCGGTCAGGTCATCCACTGCGATGGCGGTCTGACGCTGTGAACGCGCCTGCGCCTGCGCCGATGACCACGGCGCTCGCCGACTACGTCGCGCGCTTTGCGCCCGCGGCACTGCCGGCGACCGTGCGCGAGCGCACGCTGACCGTGGTGCGCGACGGCAGCGCGGCGCTGCTCGCAGCCGCCAATCCGGACTACTCGACCGGGCGGCTGATCACCGGTTTCGCGCGCGACCAGGGCGGCACCCCGGAGGCCAGCGTGGTCGGCAACGGCTTCAAGACCTCGGCCGTGATGGCCGCGCTGGCCAACGGCACCATGGGCTATGCGTGCGATATCGAGCCGCACCATCCCGAGGGCATCCTGCATCCCATCGCCGTGATGATCCCGACGGCGCTGGCGATCGGCGAGCGCGTCGGCGCCGACGGCGCGCGCTTCCTCGCCGCGGTCGCGCTCGGTTGCGAGATCGAGTACCGCGTCTCGGTGGCGCTCGGGCCGGCTGAGCAGTACGCGCTCGGCTTCCATCCGTCGGCGGTGTGCGGCTGCTTCGGCGCCACTGCGGCGGCGGGCTTCCTGCTCGGGCTCGACACCGAGGCCGCGACGCGCGCCTTCGGCCTCGCGGCCTGCCAGGCCTCCGGCATGATGGCGTGGGAGAGCGACCCGACCGAGAACGCCCGGCCGTTTCAGATGGGCATGGCGGCGCGCAACGGCGTCACCGCGGCGCTGCTGGCGAAATCGGGCTTCGGCGGTCCGACCGCGGTGTTCGATCACGGCCACACGATCTTCCACGCCTTCAGCCGTGCGCCGCGGCCGGAACGCTTGTTGCAAGACCTCGGCACGCGCTTCGACGGCATCATGGAGCTCGCGATCAAGCCCTATTCGTGCGTGTCGTTCCTGCATCCGGCGCTCGATGCGCTGCTCGGGCTGGTGCGCGAGCACGACCTCAAGCCCGCCGACATCGCCGCCCTGACCCTGCGCTTCCCGCGCGACGGCATCCACTGCATCGACGACAACCCGCTGAAGAGCCATTGCGCGCAGTACATCCTGCCGGTCGCCGTGGCCAACCGCGGCCTCAGGGTCGCCGACATCTTCATCGACCAGCGCATCGGCAATCCCGAGGTCGCCGCGCTCGCGCGGCGCGTCGTGGTCGAGCCGGATGCCGCGCTCGACAAGCTGTTCCCGGACTTCTACGCCAGCATCGTGGCGGTCACGACGCGCAGCGGCGAGGTCATCGAGCGGCGCAACGACATCGCGCGCGGCTATCCCGAGGCGCCGCTGAGCGATGGCGAGCTGGCCGAGAAGTTCACGACCTTGGTCGGCTCGGTGGCGCCGCCCGAGCGCGTCCGCGCGCTCGCCGCGGCGATCGACGAGCTGCCGACCGCCAGGACGCTCGCGCGCTATGCCGAAGCGCTGGGTGCGCCGGTGACGCCGTGATGAAGAGCCCCGAAGCCGCGACACTTGGCCTCGCCGGGTTCGGCAATGTCGGCCAGGAGTTGGCGCGACGGCTCAGCGAGGGCGCGATCCCCGAGATCGGCCTGATCGCGGTGACCGCCCGCAACCTGGAGAAGGCGCGCGCCACGGCTCGAATCTTCGATCCCGAGCCCAAGGTCGTGCCCTTGGACGAACTTGCTCGGCTCTGCGACATCGTCGTCGAATGCGCCACCGCCGACGCCTTTCCGGAAATCGCGCGCGCGGTGGTCGGCGCCGGCAAGATCCTGGTCGCGGTCTCGGTCGGCGGCCTGCCCAACTGCCCCGAGCTGATCGAGCTGGCGCGAGAGCACGGCGGCCGCGTGCGTGTCGCATCCGGCGCCTTGCCCGGCCTCGACATCATTCGCAGCGCCGCCGAGGGCCGCATCCACAGCGTCCACCTGCGCTCGCGCATCAAGCCGGGCTCGATGGCGCACGAGCAGTACGTCATCGATCGCGGCTTCGACTTCGCCAACGCGCCGCCGAGCGCGCCGGTCAAGGTGTTCGATGGCAGCGCCGCCGAGGCCGCCGCGGCGTTCCCGCGCCATTTCAACGTCGCCGTCACGCTCAGCCTGGGCGGCATCGGGCTCGACGACACCACGGTCGAGGTCTGGGTCGATCCCGACGTGCCGGGCGCCATCCACCAGGTCGAGGTCGACGCCGACGACGTCGGCCTGACCTTGATCAGCCGCAACCGACCGTCGGCCAACCCGCGCACCAGCCGGATCGTCGCGCCCAGCATCCTGGCCGCGCTACGCTCCCTGGTCGCGCCCATCCAGGTCGGGAGCTGAGCATGTTTTCTCTTCCGTCATTGCGAGGAGCGCAGCGACGAAGCAATCCAGAGGATGGTCACACGAGTCTGGATTGCTTCGCTTCGCTCGCAATGACGACAAGAGTGACGGATATTGCGTGATGAGCGATCTGAAGATAACCGGGCTCGACATCGATCTGGTCGACTGGCCGCTCAAGATGAAGCGACGCCACGGCGTCGGCGACATCGAGCGCGCGATGCCCGGCGTGATCGTCAAGCTGACGACCGACGGCGGCCTGGTCGGCTGGGGCGAGGCCGCACCGTGGTCGGTGTTCACCGGCACCGCCGAAGCCAACGCGACCGGCCTCCACACCTATCTGCGGCCGCTGTTGATCGGCGCCGACCCGTTCCAGGTCGCCACCCTGATGGCCAAGGCCGACAAGGCGCTGGTCGGGCACACCGAGGGCAAGGCGGCGGTCGAGGCGGCGCTGCTCGACATCGTCGGCAAACGCTTGAACGTGCCGGTCACGCAGCTGTTCGGCGGCACGTGCCGCACCCAGGTGCCGCTCAGCGTCTCGATCGCCAATCCCGACTTCGACGAGGACGTCGCGTTCGCGCGCCGCTGCGCGGCCGACGGCATCCGAATCTTTAAGGTCAAGACCGGCTTCTTGAGCCACCGCGAGGACATGAAGCGGCTCGAGCGCCTGCGCGCCGAGCTGCCGGCCGACACCGACCTGCGCGTTGACTACAACCAGGGCCTCGAGCCGTGGGACGCGATCCGCCAGCTGCGCGAGATCGAGACCTTCCGGCCGACCTTCATCGAGCAGCCCGTGCGGCGCCATGAGCGTGCCGCGCTGGCCGCCATCACGGCCGCGATCGACACGCCGATCATGGCCGACGAGAGCGTGTT
>JACQAI010000572.1 GCA_016195115.1 Pseudomonadota bacterium | reverse complement strand
GTCGTCATTTCGTGCCGAACAACCTATCGCCGGCGTCGCCGAGACCGGGGACGATGTAGCCGTGGTCGTTGAGCTTCTGGTCGAGCGCGGCGGTGAAGATCGGCACGTCGGGATGGTCGGCTTGGAACGCCGCCACGCCCTCGGGTGCGGCGACCAGGCAGACGTACTTGATCGACTTGGCCTCGCGCGCCTTGATGCGATGGACCGCGGCGACCGCCGAGTTGCCGGTCGCCAGCATCGGGTCGACCACGATGACGTCGCGCTCGCTGATGTCCTCCGGCACCTTGAAGTAGTACTCGATGGCCTCGAGCGTGGTCGGATCGCGGTAGAGCCCGATGTGGCCGACGCGCGCCGACGGGATGAGGTCGAGCATGCCCTCGAGGATGCCGTTGCCGGCGCGCAGCACCGAGACGATGCACAGCTTCTTGCCGGACAGGGTCGGCACGCGAGCGGGCCCGACCGGGGTGACGATGTCGATCAGCTCGGTCGCCAGGTCGCGCGTGACCTCGTAGCCGAGCAGCAGCGCGATCTCGCGCAGCAGCCGGCGGAACTCGGCGGTCGGCGTGTCGGTGCGCCGCATCAAGGTGAGTTTATGCTGAACCAAGGGATGATCGACCACGGTCAAGGTGCTCATGGTTGGCGTCTCTCTCGCTAGAAAACCGTGCCGTCGCTTTGAATCGTGAGGGGCGGCGTGCCGCCCGGGCGCTTTTCGGCGGCGATGCGGCGGCCGGCGGCCCAGGTGCCGCCCTCCAAGACCTTGGCGAGCGGGAAGTGCCGCGCGTCGAGCCCGAGCTGGGCGCGCACGCGCGTCGCCAGGCGGTCGAGGATCATCACGGTGAGCGCGCGCCACTCGACGATCGGCTCGTCGCCGGCGCCGAGCGGCGTGCGCGGCAGCGCCGGATCGTGGGGCATCAGCACCCCGAGGTCGAGCAGCAGCCCGCCGTTGCGGTACTCCGGCAAGCCGGTCAACGCGTCGAGGTCGGTGACCGTCACGCCGGCGTCCTCGAGCGGCTCGAGCAGCGAGTAGGCGAGCCACTGGCTGAGCTTATGGAACGGCACGTAGCCGTCGCTCGCATCGGGCGCATGCACCGCCGGATGGCGCCAGACGTCGCCGAGCGCGATGCCGCCGAGCGTGAGGCGGCTCGGCCAGATCGCGCCGAACACCTGGAGCAAGGTCTCGAGCACGGTCGCGGCGGGCAACGTCCCGCTGCCCGCGCGGGCGAGGTGATCGAACAGATGGCCGACGCGCCCCGGCGTGCCGAACACAGCGGGATTGCCGGCGACCGCCGCGCCGAGCCGGCGCATCAGCGCGACGCGGCCGTCGAGCCCAACCAGCGGGTTGTCGGCGGCGACCTGGAAGCCGGCCGCCACCGTCGCGACGTCGAGCGCCGCGAGCGCCGCGGCATCGGCGCGCCACGGCGCGCCGAACGCGCCGGCCTCAACCATCCGGAAGCTCGCGATCCCCAACCCTTCGGAGCGCGCCACGGTCTGGCCGGTCGCCGCCTCGCGATAGCGCCAGTGCTCGCCGGCACCGGCGTCGAGCAGCACGCTGACGATCGCGAGGTCGAAGCTCGCGCGGCCACGCTCGGCGGCATCGGAGAACATTGCGCGCGGCGCCGCCCAACGATCGACGCCGCCAGCCTCGAAGTGCCGCCAGCGGCTGTGATAGGGCACGGCGAGATCGGGATAGCGCCCCCGGATGGTCTCGACCACGTAGGAAGCCGCGGCCTCGAGGCGCTCGGGATGGTAGGCGAAGTGCGTCAGCCGCCCGGCCTCGGCGGCCGCCATCACCTGGCCGCAGCGCGCGCGGATCGCCGCGGCGGTCAGCAGCGACGACGCTGCCGCTTCATCGCGCTCGCCGGGCGCGGCGCGGCGGCCGTTCAATCCGTCAGCGCCCGGCCTTTGGGCGCGGTCAGGTCGGTCGCGATCGGCTCGAGGCTGAAATAGCCGGCAGCCTTCTTGGCATCCATCTCGACCCGGGCGTCGGCCGGGATGAGGGCCTCGGGGATCGGCACCTGCTCGAGCACCTGGATGCCCTGCGCGGTCAGCGCGCCGTGCTTCATGTTGCTCATCGACACCCAGCGATCGATGCGCGTGATGCCGAGCCAATGGAAGACATCGGGCATCAGCTCCTGGAAGCGCATGTCCTGGACGCCGGCGACGCACTCGGTGCGCGTGAAATAGGCCGCGGCGCTGTCGCCGCCTTCCTGGCGCTTGCGGGCGTTGTAGACCAGGAACTTGGTGACCTCGCCGAGCGCGCGGCCTTCCTTGCGGTTGTAGACGATCAAGCCGAGCCCGCCCTGCTGCGCGGTCTCGATCGCGACCTCGATGCCGTGCGCGAGATAGGGCCGGCAGGTGCAGATGTCGGAGCCGAACACATCGGAGCCGTTGCACTCGTCGTGGACGCGGCAGGCGATGCGCGTCGCCGGATTGTTGAGCCCGGCCAGGTCGCCGACGAAGTAGAGCGTCATGCCGCCGATCGGCGGCAGGAACACCTTGAGGTCGTTGCGCGTGACCAGCTCGGGGAACATGCCGGCGGTCTGTTCGAACAGCGACCGACGAAGTCGCGACTCCGTGATGCCGAAGCGCTGGGCGATGCCGGGCAGGTACCACACCGGATCGATCGCCGCCTTGGTGACGCGCACGTCGCCGGACGCGGTGAGCAAGGTGCCGTCGGGCGTCAGCCGGCCGGCCGCGATCGCGTCCTTGAGTTCCGGCATGTTGATGTGCGCCTTGGTGATCGCGATGGTCGGCCGGATGTCGATGCCCTGGGCGCGCTGGTCGGCGAACACCTCGCTGACGCGGTGGCCGTAGGGATCGAGCGACACGATCTTGGCCGGATCGCTCCATTGCGGAAACGGCCCGATCGTCTCGGCGGGCGCCGTGTTGGTCAGATCGGGCACGTGCTCGCGATCGAGGCTGCCGGCGGCGACCGCGAGCGCGCGATAGATCGCGTACGAGCCCGAGTGGGTGCCGATGGCGTTGCGCGCAGCCGCCTTGGTCAGGGTCGCGATCACGGGACCGCGTTCGGCGGGGCTCGCCGCGCCCCAGCGGATCGGGAGCTGCTTGCCCGGGCCGGGATGCGAGGTCAGGACGATGTGACGCTGCTGTGGTGCGTCGATTTTCTTCGTCATGTCAGGTACTTAGAAACGATCTAACGGGCGACATTCGGCCGCCGACCGCGTCCTCCAGTGGTGGAATGGTCAATTATATAGCGTGCGGTTCACGACCGGTTAAGGTGACGGGCTTGCCCGTCCATTGCGAGGAGCGCAGCGACGCAGCAACCCGGGCGTTGCGCGGATCGAGCATCTCTGGGTTGCCTCGCTTGGCTCGCCGTGACGGCGCCTCACCGCCATGAGGGCGGCGTCACCGCGAACGCGGCAGCGGCGATCGCCTGGATGGATGACGAAGCGATGTGCGCCAGGGTTGCGCCGCCGAGCGCGGCGAGCGCCAGTCCGCCGGCGTGAATCAGCGCGTTGGCATGCTCTTCGTCGGCGCCGCGCGCCGTGACGGGAACCGCGTGGTCAGCCGAGCTGGCTCTCCGAGACGACGCGCTCATGGCCGTCGGCCACGCTCTTCACACGGTACTGGTGTCCCAGCTGCTCGGCCGGCAGCAGCCGGACGACTTGGTAGAGCCCGCGCGGCGCCGAACGATCGAACGCGCTCGGCGTGAAGTGCAGGGTCTCGCCAATCTGGAATTTATGATCTTGCATCACAGCCTCTCGTTGTCCCGCACGTCACGCGCGGAGTCGGGGGTCAGACGGGGCGGAACGCAGGCCTGGGCTCATGGCGAGCGCGAAACGAGGCCGACAGGCTCGATCTGACGTTGGACTTTACTGCCCCGGTGCCCTCGGACGCAAGGAAAACACCGAAATACGCCGTATTTGCTAGCCTATTGAGCGGGTTAGCGCAGCAGCGGCGCAAGCCCCGCGAGCGCCAAAAAGGACGGCGCGCCGCGGGTGCCTCGCCGCGCCAACCTTTTTTCGTGGCGCTCGCGGGGGCTGCGCCCCCTGCCGCGCTAGCGCAGCCCGTCTTTACCCTCGATTTCATGCTTCTGGAGGCCGCCGATGCGCGGCAGCGGCCGGCCGGAGTCCGTGACCACGATCGCGACGACGATCTCGTTGGCGCGCGGCGCGTCGGCGACGCCGACCTCGATGGCGTCGAAATGGCTGCGCACGAACGCGGCGTCCTTGTGGCCGAGCGGCACGTCGATGCGCGCGCCCATGCCGCCGCGCTTCTTGGCCGACGGGATCAGGGCCGCGCCCTGCTCGACCGCGGCGCGCAGCGGCTTGCCGAGCGTCGGGTGGAGGATCGCCGCGGCGTGCTCGAGCTCGCCGGCCTCGCCGACGATCGCGGCCTTGCCGTAGCTCTCGATCTGCGCCGGCTTGACGCCGAGCGCGGCGACCGCGCGCGCGCCCAAGAGGCCGCCGAGCTCTTCGCCGATCTTGACCAGGACGTCGAGATTGGCCTCGAAGCGCCCGGTGCACGGGTTCTCGATCACTGCGAGCGCGCACGCCTTGCGCGTCGGCGGCGCGATTTTCTTGCCCATCTCCTCGTGGGTCTCCTCGACCGACACGATCAGCTTGCGGATTTTCGCCGCCATCACGCCGCCTCCCTCATGCTGTGCACCACCACGGTCTGGCCTTTCAGCACCAGGACCGCGCCGTCGATCAATCGAGCGCCGAGCAGGCGGCGGGCTTCGCGCTCGCCGCGCGCCAGCGCAGCCGCGATCGCGTCGCGCGGCAGTTCGCCGACCGCGACGGTGACCAAGATGTCGCCGAGGTCGCTGTCGTCGCGCAGACTAGATGCGGGGGCACGACGGATCGCCGGGTGCTCGACGTCGACCGCGTTGGCGACGATGGTCGCGGCGGCGTCGGCCACGGCGGCGCTGCGGGCCAGGATCGTGACGGCGTCGGCGATGCCGCGGCTGAAGCTGCGCCCGCCGGCGCCCGAGGTCGCCAGGCCGCGCGACGGCGCGGCATGGTCGAGCGCGAGGCTGCCGTGCAGCGCCGGATGCGCGACGTCGGCGACCAG
>JACQAI010000144.1 GCA_016195115.1 Pseudomonadota bacterium | reverse complement strand
TGCGCAATTTCGCGATCGGCGTCGCCTACTCCAAGACCGAGGTGATCCAGGTCGCGATCTTCGGCTTCGTCATCCTCGGCGAGGTGGTCGGCGTCGTGGTCGGCGCGTCGATCGCGCTGGCGGCCGCGGGCGTCATGCTGCTGGCGGCGCCGGGCGACACGGGTCTGATCAAGGGGCTGACCTCCAAGGCGGCGCTGCTCGGCATCACGTCGGGCGGCGTGTTCGCGATCTCGGCGATTGGCTATCGCGCCGCCGCGCTAGCGCTGGCACCCGATGCGCCGATCATCGCGGCGGCGTGCACGTTGGTGTTCGCGCAGTTCACCCAGACCCTGATGCTGGGCGGCTATCTGCTGGCGCGCGAGCCCAAGATCGTCGCCGCGGTGGCGCGCGCCTGGCGCGTCTCGCTACTCGCCGGCTTCATGGGCGCGCTCGGCTCGGGCTGTTGGTTCACCGCGATGGCGCTCGAGCCGGTCGCGCACGTGCGCACGCTCGGGCTGGTCGAGCTCCTGTTCAGCTACGCGGTGTCGCGCCGGATCTTCCGCGAGGCGGTGTCAACCAAGGAGCTCATCGGCATCGCCCTGGTCACCGCCGGCGTATTCGGCGTGACCCTGACGCGCTGAGCGCGGCAACAAACGGGTGGATTCATCCCGCCGTGCCGCCGATCTTGCGGCGATGAGCCCGCGCCCCAAAACCCCCGCCCAGTCGGTCGCCGCCCGCCTGAACGTCGTCGACTGGGAAGCCGTCGCCCAGTCCCTGGACACGCGCGGCTACGCGACCGTGCCGGGGGTGCTGACCCCGCGCGAATGCCGCGACCTGGCGGCGCTCTACGCCGATGACGCCGCCTTCCGCAGCCGCGTCGTCATGCAGCGCCACGCCTTCGGCCGCGGCGAGTACAAATACCTGCGCTACCCGCTGCCCGCGCCGGTTGCGGCGCTACGCCAGGCGGTCTACCCCCATCTGGCGCCGACCGCCAATCGCTGGCGTGCGCTGCTCGGTCAGGCCGGGCGCTTTCCGGCCGACCTCGAGGGGTTCCTGGCGCGTTGCCACGCCGCCGGCCAGACCCGCCCGACCCCCTGATCCTGCACTACGAGGCCGACGACTATAACTGTCTGCACCAGGATCTATACGGCGAGCTCCAGGGCGAGGCGGTGATCTTCGCGGTCCACCATCGCCCGTTGCGCGGCACCCGGGGGGTCTATCGCGTCAACCTGCGCCACGGCGTCAGCCGCATCCGCAGCGGCCGCCGCGACACGCTCGGCGTGATCTTTCACGACGCGGCGTGAGCTCTCGATTCGGATGTCAGCGACGCGACGCGCGCCATGCGCGACGCGGCGAATCGACGTGGATCAGCCCGCTGCGACGAGTCAACAGGAATAATGTCGATTCGCAGCGAGAACCGCGCTAATTCGGCCGAAGATCATCTTGCTTTTTGTGTGAGAAGGGTGAATCAGTAGCGCCGTCGTTACACACTCTCGAACAGCGGGTGCGTTAGCCATGCAAGCAGCAAAGAAGCCGACCACCACCGTGACCCTGAAGCATCTTGCGGCCGCCATCGCCGAGACCCACGAGATGCCGAAGAAGCAAGCCGACGCGATCCTCAGCGACATGGTGGGACTCGTCGTCAAGCATCTGAAGAAGGGCGAGCGCATTCGGATCGGCGGGCTCGGCATCCTCGTGGTGCGCAAGCGCGCTGCCCGCATGGGCCGCAACCCGGCGACCGGTGAAGTGATAAAGATCAAGGCCAGCAAGAAGGTCGCGTTCCGGGCCGCCAAGGAACTCAAGGAAGCGGTCTAGCCGATCGAACCACCTGCCCGCAGACCGGCCGCCGCGCCGGTCGTGCGCGGCGGGTCCTGAGAGCTACGAGACCGGACGCGTCCGGTTGGCGTTGCAGTCGACACCGCGATAGTAGAAGCCGGACCGGTGGTGCCCCGTAGCGCCGCCGTTCGGCCATCGTTGACTCCTGAGCCCGGCCGGAACACGGTCGGCCGGAGGACGCATGGAGCTGGACCCGCTCGTCCTGTCGCGCCTGCAGTTCGCCTGGGTGATCGCCTGGCACATCCTGTTGCCCGCGTTCACGGTCGGGCTGGCGTCCTACATCGCGGCGCTCGAGGGGCTCCATTTGCTGACCCGGCGCGCGGTCTACCAGCGCCTGTCGATGTTTTGGCTCCGGATCTTCGCCGTGTCGTTCGGGATGGGCGTGGTCACCGGCGTCGTGATGCCGTTCCAGCTCGGCACCAACTGGAGCCGTTACGCCGACGCCACCGCCAACGTGCTCGGGCCGCTGTTCGCCTATGAGGCCCTGACCGCATTCTTCCTCGAAGCCGCCTTCCTCGGCGTGCTGCTGTTCGGGCGCAAGCTGGTGCCGTCGTGGGCGCACTTCGTCGCCGCCCTCATGGTCGCCGGCGGCACGCTGTTCTCGTCGTTCTGGATCCTCGCGGCGAACAGCTGGATGCAGACGCCGGCCGGCCACGCGCTGATCGATGGTCGCTTTTTCCCGACCTCCTGGACCGAGATCATCTTCAACCCGTCATTTCCGTATCGGCTGGCGCACACCGTGGTGGCGTTCTACGTGACCACGGGTTTCGTCGTGCTCGGGGTCGCCGCCGGCATGGTGCGCCGCGGCCGTTTCTGGGAGGAGGCCCGCGTCATGCTCGGCGCGACGCTCAGCTTCCTCGCCGTGATGGTGCCCCTGCAGATCGTGCTCGGCGACCTCCACGGGCTCAACACGCGCGAGCATCAACCGGCCAAGCTGGCGGCGATCGAGGCGCACTGGGAGACCGCGGCGCGCGTGCCCCTGGTCCTGTTCGCATGGCCAGACGAAGCCGCCGAGCGCAACCGCGCGGTGCTCGAGGTGCCCTTGCTCGGCAGCCTGGTCCTCGCCCACGACGTCGACGGCGTGGTGCGCGGCCTCAAGGATTGGCCCGCCGACCAGCGCCCGCCGGTCGCGCTGCCGTTCTTCGCCTTCCGCATCATGGTCGGGATCGGGCTCGTTATGCTGGCGCTGGTGACGATCGGCTGGTGGCTGCGGCTGCGTCGCCGGCTGTTCGACAGCGCCTGGTATCTGCGCCTTTGCGAGCTCGGCATGCCGCTCGGCTTCATCGCGGTGATCGCGGGCTGGACCGTCACCGAGGTCGGGCGCCAGCCCTGGACGGTCTATGGCCTGCTGCGCACCGCGGCGTCGACGTCGCCGTCGCTGAGCGGCGCCGACGTGCTGATCTCGCTGCTCGCCTACATGGCCGTGTACCTGATCGTGTATCCGATCGGCATCGCCGTCATGGTGCGGCTGGTGCGCCGCGGACCTCACGATGCCGGCGCGCCCGATCCGATCGAGAGCGGCCGCCCGGACCTTCCCGTGCGCGCGCTGCAAGGCGGAGGCACCTGATGTCGCCGGAAGTCGCGCCGTTCGACTTCGTGCCGATCTGGACCTTGATCCTCGGCCTCGGGGTGTTTCTCTACGTGCTGCTCGACGGCTTCGATCTCGGCGTCGGCATGCTCTACGGCTTCGCGCCCGACGCGCGCTGGCGCGCCCTGATGGTCAACTCGATCGCGCCGATCTGGGACGGCAACGAGACCTGGCTGGTGCTCGGCGGCGTCGGACTGCTGGCGGCGTTTCCGCTCGCCTTCGCGATCATCATTCCGGCGGTCTACTTCCCCATCCTCGTCATGCTGCTGGCGCTGATCTTCCGGGGCCTGTCGTTCGAGTTCCGCTTCAAGGATGCCGCGCACCGGACGTTCTGGGATCACGCCTTCACGGCCGGCTCGGCGGTCGCGACGTTCGCGCAAGGGGTCGTGCTGGGCGCGTTCATCCAGGGCTTCGAGACCGACGGTCGGCAGTTCACCGGCGGCACGTTCGATTGGGTGACGCCGTTCGCGATCGTCACCGGGGTTGCGCTGATGGCCGGCTACGCGTTGCTCGGCGCCGGGTGGCTGATCCTCAAGACCGAGGGCGACCTGCAGGCTTGGTCGCGCCGGCGGGGCCGCGCCTGCCTGATCGGCGTCGTCGCCGCGATCGGCGTCATCAGCCTGTGGACGCCGCTGATCGGTCGCGAGATCGCCGAGCGCTGGTTGGCCTGGCCGAACATCGCGATCTTGTCACCGGTGCCGGCAATCACGGCGCTGCTCGCGCTGTGGGCCTGGCGCGCGTTGCGCGATCAGCGCTCGGAGGCGGCGCCCTTCCTCGCCGGGCTGGGCCTGTTCGCGATGGCCTATCTCGGCATCGCGATCAGCCTGTGGCCGATGATCGTGCCGCATCACTTCACGCTGTGGCAGGCCGCATCCGCGCCGAGCACGCAGGCATTCCTGCTGGTCGGTACCCTGGTCCTGCTGCCCGTGATCCTGCTCTACACCGCCTGGTCCTACTGGGTGTTCCGCGGCAAGGTCCGCGCCGACATCGGCTACCATTGAGTGCGCCGCCAGCGCGGCGCAGGCGATCAGCGCAGGTCGAGCGGGAACACGAAGTTCATCGCCGGCCCCTGGATCGGCGGCGGGTAGACGACCGCCGGCGGCGCATAGGCGTAGGGGTGATACTCGTAGGCGTGGCGCTCACGCCATTCGCGGCGCTCGCGCCATTCGCGCTCACGCCATTCGTGCTCGCGCTCGCGCTCGCGCCATTCATGCTCGCGCTCGCGCTCGCGCCAGCCCTGAGCCGACGCGGTCGCGACGAGCACCGTCGTGACCCCGAACGTGACGAGGAGCGCGCCGATTGCCGCCCGTGCGCCCCGGGTCACTTGCCGGACCCCGACGCGGTGTCCGGCTCTTGGAACTTCGCGAACACCTGGTCGGCATTCTTCCTCTGGTCCGGCGCCATGGCGTTGTAGAGGGTCTCGAAGGCGGGAATCAGCTTCTGCAGCCCTTTGGTATGAGCATCGGTCATCTCGCGGTAGGACTTGAGATCGTCGACCGCCGTCATCGTGCGCAGGGTCTGGCCGCGCTTCTGCATCAGCCCGTCCATCTTCTGGGCGTTGTCGCGCATCACCTGCGCGACCGCCTTCCACTTGGCTTCCTGGGCCGAGGTGATCTTGAGCTTGTCGTGGAGCTCGGTGACGCGCGTTTCGACCGGGCTGGCGGTCGGCTGCGCGGCCGGCGCCTGACGCGTCTGGGCCGGCGGGGTTTGGGCCTGGCTCGGGACGGCCAGGATCAGGGCGCCGAACAGGGCCGTCGCCGCAAGCGCGCGGACCGGGCGATCGATGCGAGGGAGCATGGTGACCTCGTGCTGTTGTCGTGGGCTCGATGGGGCTTTGGCTGGGGTCTGGACTCATCATGGTACGGGGGCCGGGCCGCCGCCCGTCCCCGGCCGGGTGGCTTCAGCCGCGCCGGCGCGCGATCGTCGCGACAAGAACGGGCAGCGGACGGGTTCGGTTGCCGCCGGCGGCGCGACCTGTTGCTTTGGCACCGGCGGGGCTTACGGCCCTGCCGGGCTAGCGGCGGACTTCTTTAACCGTGGTCGGCGACGTCCAGTAGATCGTCCATTTGCCGGCCTCGTCGTAGACCTTGATCTTGGCGGTCAGCATCCCGCCCTGCATGATCTCGGCCTTGAGTCCCGGTCGGCTCTGGGTGCATTCCTTGATCGAATCGAGCCACGGTTTGTCGCGCGCCTCGACCGCCCGCTGGGCCTCGTTGAGGCTCTGCGGCGACGTGCACATCAGGCGGCCGCGTTCGGTGACGTATTCGACGTCCTTTTCGGCCGCTAGGCCGGGCAACGGCAGGAGCAGCATGGCGAGCGAAAGCTTGAGGCACCGCATGGTCGCCCTCACGTATTCAGCGCGCGGTCGGACCGCGTCGGCCACCGACGCGCATGCTGTTCCAAGATTCTAGCAGGATTTGGCCAACCATCCACCCCAGGGAGAACTCGCCATGGATGATCTGCCGGCCCGCGCGCAGTCGACCCGGGCCTACCAGGACAAGCCCGACTACAAGGTCGGCTTCGAACCGACGGCGCGGCGCATCCGGGTCGCGTTGAATGGCGTCGTCATCGCCGACACGACGCGCGCCATGTTGATGCTCGAGACCAGGCACCTGCCGGTCTACTACCTGCCGCTCGAGGACATCCGTCCGGACGTGATCGCGCGCACCGAGCACCACAGCCACTGTCCGTTCAAGGGCAACGCCGTTTATTGGACCGTGACGGTCGCCGACCGGGTCGTGGACAACGCGCTGTGGGCGTACCCCGATCCCTACCGCGAGGCACCCGACCTGCGCGGCTACGCCGCGTTCTACTGGGACAAGATGGGGGCCTGGTTCGAAGAAGACGAAGAGATCTTCGGCCATCCGCGCGATCCTCACCATCGCGTCGACCCGATCGTGAGCCGACGCCAAGTCGAGGTCGTCGTCGCGGGCGAGACCGTCGCTTCATCGGACGACAACGTGTTCTTGTTCGAGACCGGGATCCGCACGCGCTACTACCTGCCGCGCAGCGCGGTGCGCCGCGACATCCTGCTGCCGAGCGACACCAAGACGCGCTGCCCCTACAAGGGGCTCGCGTCCTACTACACGGTGCGGCTTGGCGATCGAAGTTTCCGCGATCTCATCTGGTACTACCCCGAGCCGACCGCGGCGTGCGCCGTGATCGCCGATCGGCTGTGCTTCTACGATGAGAAGGTCGAGCGCCTGACGGTGGCGCCCGCCTGATCGGCGCGCAAAAAAAATGCCGGACCCTAGGGTCCGGCATTGAATTGTACGGCTAGCTTCTTTGTCGTGACGGATCGGCCCGCTGGCCGCGGACCGATCCGCGAAACGTGGTGGGCTTACTTCCGCTTCTTGGCCTTCTTCGCGGTCTTCTTCTTCGCGGTCTTGCGAGCGGCGGGCTTCTTCGCAGCCATGGACCGCTTCTTGGTGGCCTTGCGTGCTTTCTTTGCCATTGTACTCTCTTCTTAGTGTGGTACGGGCGCGGCCAATTTAGCGGAAACCGGTCGTCGCGTCACGGCGAATGACAAATTTCGTCATCGAGTGTGACTTTTTGATCGCGCCGCGCGCTGATGCGCGTGCCGCTCTCGCACGCGCGAGATGGTGTCCGGACGGCGCTCACGCGCACCGCTCAAACCGCTGATGCGATTCGACATTCGCGGCGACGCGCGCGCTCGCGGCGCACGCGCGCGGGTTGTCGCGGACGTCACGCGCACGCTCGCGGCACGCGCGCATCGATCGCGCTCGATGTCGAATTTTCCGCAGATTTCCGCGGCTTTCAGCGCTGTCAAGGAGATTGCTGCGCGGGCCGCGGCGTGCCGTTGCCGGCGTACGCGCATGCGGGCGGGGCACGCCGCGACATGGCCGACATCGACCACGATGCGCGACGTCTCCGGCGCGGCGCGTGCACGCCGCGCGTCGTCCGCGCGACGTGCGCGACGGCACCGCAACGCGGGTCCGGCGACTTGACAAGCGGCGCGCCGGCGATCGGGTCCGCAGGGCGGCGCGAACGGCCGGCTGGAGCCAAAATCGCGCGAATCGAGGAATCGATTCGCTGGATTGCCGCCGCGCGGGGGGCGGGCTATTGGAAGAGCCGGGCGTCGCGTCGGGCGTCTGGTCGAGATGGGGAGCGCGCGCGATGAACGGTGCGGAGAGCCTGGTGCGGACCTTGGTGGCGGGCGGCGTCAACGTCTGCTTCACCAACCCGGGCACCTCGGAGATGCACTTCGTCACCGCGCTCGATCGCGTCGACGGCATGCGCTGCGTGCTCGGGCTGTTCGAAGGCGTCGTGACCGGCGCCGCCGACGGCTATGGGCGGATGGCCGACAAGCCGGCCTCGACCTTGACCCATCTCGGGCCGGTGGGTCAAGACCTCGCCGGACGCCATATCGGTGGCGCGCGACGGCGCCGAAGCCATTGCAGTCGCGCGCACGCCGCCCGGCCAGATCGCGACCTTGATCCTGCCCGCCGACACCGCCTGGAACGATGCCGCCGGCATCGCGCACGTGCCGGCGGTGCCGGCGCCTGCGCGGGTCGCGCGCGAGGCGATCGCCGAGGCCGTCAAGGTGCTGCGCTCCGGCGCGCCGACCGTGCTGCTGCTGTCCGGCCTGGCGGTGCGCGAGCACGGGCTCAACCTCGCCGGCAAGATCGCGCGCAAGACCGGCGCGCGGCTGCTCTGCCAAACCTCGAACGCGCGCATCCAGCGCGGCGCCGGGCGGGTCGCGATCGACCGTGTACCCTATCCCGTCGATCTCGCGCTGGGCGTGCTCAAGGACGCGCGCCACGTCATCCTGATCGGCGCCAAGGCGCCGGTGGCGTTCTTCGCCTATCCCAACAAGCCGAGCGTGCTGACCCCGGAGGGCTGCGCCATCCACACGCTGGCGACCGCCGCCGAGGACGTCGTCCACGCGCTCGAGTGGCTGGCCGACGAGCTCGGTGCGATGGGCGAGACGGCGCCGGTCGAGCCGCTCAAGAAGCCGGCCCTGCCCACCGGCGCGATCACGCTCGATGGCCTCGCCGCGGCGATCGGCGCGCTGCTGCCCGACCAGGCGATCGTGGTCGACGAGTCGATCACCTCGGGCCGCGGGTTGTTCCCCTACACCAAGTGCGCGGCACCGCACGACTGGCTGCAGAACATGGGCGGCTCGATCGGCATCGGCCTGCCGCTCGCGACCGGCGCCGCGGTCGCCTGCCCCGATCGCAAGGTTCTGTGCCTGGAGAGCGACGGCAGCGGCATGTACACGCTGCAGGCGCTGTGGACCCACGCCCGTGAAAAGCTCGATATCACCACCGTGCTGTTCTCCAACCGCGTCTACGGCATCCTGAAGCTCGAGCTGGCCAACGTCGGGGCGCAGAACCCCGGCCGCAAGGCGCTCGACATGCTCGAGATCGGCCGTCCCGACCTCGACTGGGTCGGGCTCGCCAAGTCGATGGGCGTCGAGGCCAGCCGCGCCACCACGCTCGACGCGTTCGTCGACCAGCTGGCCAGCGGCCTCAAGGCCAAGGGCCCGAACCTGATCGAAGTGGTGCTGTAGGCCGGCTACTCCCAGCGCATGGCGGCGAGGTCGTAGACCGCCATCGGGGCGTTGCGCCACAGGCCCTTGAGGCCGGTGCGGGCGACGCTGACCTTGGGGAACTCGAACAGCCAGGCGTTGACCGCGTCGTCGGCGAGCTTGCGCTGGGCGGCCTGGAAGCGCGCTTTGGCCTCGGCGGGCGTCGGGCTGGCCTCGGCCTCTTTCATCAGCTCGCGGAACGCCGCGCTGTCGTACTGATAGAAGTAGTTGGGGTCGGTGTAGTTGAAGATGTCCCACGGCTCGGGCTGCATGATCACGGTCAGGCCGTAGTTCTTCTGGCGGAACACGACGTCGAGCCACTGCGCCCATTCGATCGGCTCGATCTTGGCCCGGATGCCGACCTCGCCGAGCAGCGCCGCGACGATCTCGCCGCCGCGCCGCGCGTAGGCCTGCGGCGGCAGCTTGAAGGCGGTCTCGAAGCCGTTCGGAAAGCCGGCCTCGGCGAGCAGCCGCTTGGCTTGCGCTGGGTCGTAGGGGAAGGTCGCCAGCAAGTCGAGGTAGTAGGGGTTGCTGCGCGTGGCGTGGCTGGCGATCGGCTGGCCGAAGCCGCCGTTGACGCCGGCGATGATCGCCTTGCGGTCGAGCGCCAAGTTGACGGCGCGGCGCACCCGCACGTCGGTGAACGGCGCGCGCTGGTTGTTGATGCCGACCAAGGTCTCGCCCTCGGTCGCGCCGACCAGGATCTGGAAGCGCGGGTCGCCCTTGAAGCGCTCGACCGCCTCGAGTCCGCCCATGAACGGCACGTAGTCGAGGTCGCCGGCGAGCAGCGCCGCCACCTGGGCCGAGGGATCGCCGACGAAGCGGAAGGTCGCGCGCGCCAGCTTCACCGCACCGGCGTTGCGATGTCCGGCGAATTTCTCCAGGCTCACCGAGTCGCCGCGGGTCCATTTGCCGAACCGGAACGGGCCGGTGCCGACCGGGTTGGTGGCGTCGCCCTCGGCGGTGTCGGGCGCGACGATCGCGGCGGTCGCCTCGGCGAAGAAGAACGGCAGCAGGCTCGACGGCTGCTTGAGCGTGATCTTGGCCGTAAAATCGTCGGGCGTGTCGATCGCCGCGATGTTGGCGAACACGCGCTTGCGCTTGTTGGTGCTGGTATCGGCGGCGCTGCGCGTGAAGCTGTACTTGACGGTCGCCGCGGTCAGCGCCGTGCCGTTGTGGAAGGCGATGCCGCGCTTGAGCTTGAAGGTGTAGGTGCGCGCGTCCTCGGCGCTCCAGCTCTCGGCCAGGTTGGGCAGCACCGTGCCGGCCTCGTCGATCCGCGTCAGGCCCTCATAGATATTGAGCCAAGTGATCTCGCTGATCGCCGCCGCCGCACCCGCGGTCGGATCCAAGCCTGGCGGCTCGACCGCCAGGCCGATCGTCACACTGTCCTTCGCTGCGCCGGCGCCGCTCGCGAGCAACGCGGCCAACCCCACCACAAGCATCAGGCTGCGCATTGGCACCCCCTTCCCAGACCTCACTCTGTCACCCTCTCCCCCATCGGGGGAGAGGGTAGGGTGAGGGGGCTTAGGCGAAGTGGCACGCCGCGCGCTGGTCGGGCGCGACCGCGCGCAGCGCCGGGACCTCGCTGCGGCAGCGCGCCTCGGCGCGCGGGCAGCGCTCGGCGAAGGCGCAGCCGTGCGGCGCGGCCGGAACCGGCGCCGCCACGGTGCGTGCGGCACGGCCGCGCCGGCGGCCGGGCTCGAGGCGCGGCATCGCGTCGCGCAGCGCCTGGGTGTAGGGATGCGCCGGCCGCGCGAGGATCGCGGCCGCCGGACCGACCTCGACGATGCGGCCACGGTACATCACGGCGAGGCGATCGCAGACGTACTCGACCACGGCAAGGTCGTGGCTGATCAAGAGATAGGTCAGCGTGAACGCCGCCTGCAGATCTTTGAGCAGATTGAGGACCTGGGCCTGCACCGAGACGTCGAGGGCCGACACCGGCTCATCGGCAACGATCAGCGCCGGCCGGGTGACCAGCGCACGCGCGATCGCGATGCGCTGGCGCTGGCCGCCCGAGAACTCGTGGGGATACTTGTCGGCGTCGGCGGGATTGAGCCCGACCGAGCGCAGCGCCTCGGCGACCAGGGCGGGCCGATCCGTGTCGGGCTGGGCGTGCAGCGGCTCGGCGACGATGCGCCCGACCCGGTGGCGCGGATCGAGCGAGCCGTAAGGGTCCTGGAACGCCGACCACGCCGAAGCTGGTGCCGCGCGCGACCTCGAGGCTGACGTCGTCGAGCGCGCGGACGACACTCCGCCGGCCAATCAGCCGCGTGCGCGGCAGCGCGTAGTGCTTGGTCAGCTGCTCGACCGCGACGAACGGCAGCGTCATGGCATCGCCTCCGCGCGCACCGTGTCGAGCCGGATGCAGGCGGCGTGATGGTCGGTACCGACCGGCGCGGCTGGCGGCGGCGCGGACCGGCAGGCGTCGACGACGAACCGGCAGCGCCCCGCGAACGTGCAGCCGGCCGGCAGCGCCGCGATGTCCGGCACGGTGCCCGGGATCGGCTGCAGGCGCCCGCCGTGCGCGAGCGCCCGGCGCGGCAGGGCGGCCAACAAGCCGCGCGTATAGGGATGGGCCGGGCGTGCCAGCAACTCGGCGACCGGCGCGGTCTCGACCGCGACGCCGCCGTACATCACCATGACGCGATCGACGGTTTCGGCGATCACGCCGAGATCGTGCGAGATCAGGATCAGGGCCATGCCGGTCTCCTCGACCAGCTCGATCATCAGATCGAGGATCTGACCCTGGATCGTCACGTCCAACGCCGTCGTCGGCTCGTCGGCGATCAGCAGCGCCGGCCGGCAGGCCAGCGCCATCGCGATCATGGCGCGCTGGCGCTGGCCGCCCGACAGCTGGTGCGGATAGGCGCGCAGCCGCCGCTCCGGCTCCGGCAGGCCGACGCGGGTGAGCAGCCGCAGCGCCTCGCGCGCGGCGGCCGCCGGATCGTGGCCGAGATGCAGGCGCAGCGGCTCGGCGATCTGGTCGCCGATGGTGTGCAGCGGGTTGAGCGAGGTCATCGGCTCCTGGAACACCATGGCGAGGCGGTGGCCGCGCAGCCGGCACAGCTCGGCCTCGGGCAGCGCCAGGAGATCGCGGTCCTCGAAGCGGATCCGGCCGGCGGCCTGCGCGGCCTCGGGCAGCAGGCCCATCAGCGCCAGCGCGGTCATCGACTTGCCGCAGCCGGAGTCGCCGACGATGCCCAGCGTCTCGCCGGGGTCGAGGGTGAAGCCCAGG
>JACQAI010000620.1 GCA_016195115.1 Pseudomonadota bacterium | reverse complement strand
CGAGACCCTGTTCCTGATGGCCGCGGGCGACCAGCATTTCGTCTCCTCCCGCCTCGTGAAGGAGGTCGGCCGGTTGGGCGGCGACATCTCGCGCTTCGTGTCGCCGCGCGTCGCCGCGCAGATGAAAGCGCGGTTCGCCGAGGAACGCGCCAAGAAGAAAGCCTGACGGCGGGGCAGGGGGCCGGTTGATTGACCCGCGCGCGGCCCGTCCCTATGGTGCGGCCGCCGCGCACGGCTGGTGAGCGAGCGCTTAGCTCAGTCGGTAGAGCGTCTGACTTTTAATCAGAAGGTCGTGGGTTCGATCCCCACAGCGCTCACCAAATGTTGGTACATCAGGTTCCACGCCGCAGCGCGGCATAGAAGTCAGAACAGCGCACGATAGACCCCGAAGACCCCCGCGACGGCGCACGCGACCAACACTGCCCAGAGCCAGCGGGCGCGGCGATCCTGCTCGGCATGCAAGCCGACCAGGTTTCGCCGGATGATTTCGGGACTGGGCATTAGCTACACTAAGCCCCTTCACCTCGCCTGTCATACTGACCATCGGAAGGTCGAGACCGGGCGCCGGGCGCACGCGATCCGGTTGCACGGCGTTCGCAGAGATCGATTCTATGCAGGGAAATTGGGGGTCGAGTGGGTCGGAGTGCGGTTTCCAAACCGTCAGCCGTTCAGATCGGTCCATGGGGAGCACAAGGGTTTCCCGTCACCCGATGCGTTGCGGCAGGAGCGCAAGCGACGCTTCTCCGGGTCGAGAATGAAGACGAACCCCGCGTTCGCACCGACCGGCGCAACGGCATGGATTAACAGCGCCGATTCCGCCGGGCGTTGCGACTGCGCGTGAAGATAGGTGGTCCATAGGGTGGCGGCGATGCCCGTCGCCGCGGCGATGCCGACGATCCAATATTTCTGCATGGCTTTTCCTCTCCGGTGGGGGCCTACGGCCGCACGACGAACGACAGCGTCGCGTTGAACATGTCCTCGGTGGCGAGCGCGGGATGCGCGCCCGGCACGATGTGGTCGATCACCAGCAGCTGCTGGCCGGGCCGCACGATCAGGACCTCGGCGACGCCATCGGCGCTCGTGCGGTAGCGCGGGATCTCCTTTTCGGGCACCGGCGTGACGCCGTCGCCGCGTTCGACCTGGGCGCCGGCGAGCGGCTTGCCGCCGAACAACACGCGGACAGGCAGGGTCTCGCCCGCCCGCACCGCAAGCGGATCGGCGAGCGGCACGATCTCGAGATCGTGGCCGACCGGTCGGTCGAAGCCGGACGCGCCGGCCGACACCACCGCCTTGGCGAACTTGACCGACCACCGGCTGGTCGTCGCCGTCGGCGCCATGCGCTTGCTGGTGTTGCGCGAGCCCTCCGGGGTCCGCACCCAGTAGCCGTTGTCGTAGCGCGCGACCAGCAGCCCGCGCGCGTCGGCCGGCAGTGCGCTGGTCAGCACCGGGATGCCGTCGACGATGGTGCGCGCGATGCCGGGCCGCAGCGAGGCGCCGTCGACCGGGCCCAGCTCCAGTAGCCTTGCGGGGTCGGGCGGCAGCCGGTCGTCGGGATGGCCGTAGTTAACGACGATGCGGCCGTCGCCGGCCACGGTGAGCCACAGATCGTGCGCCCGCGCTTGTGGCAGGCCGAGGGTCGTGAACAGGAGAGCGGCGGCAAGCAGACGCATGATCAGGTCCGGTGCTGAACTATTTCGGAGCGGTCGGTGGCGCCGAGGAAGACGTCGTGGGCGATCGAGATAAGCTTGTCACAACCTTCATAGGCGCGGTATGGCGCGGTCCACGCTGGGGCTGCCGGAGGAGGGAGCGGGATACGTCGTCGCTTCGGACATGCGGTGCTGCTGGCGATCGCCTGGAGACGAGCACTCGAATACCGCCGGCGAGCAGTCTCGACAAAGATCATGCGAATGCGCCGGAACAGCGCGGTTGGCGAGCCGTTCCTCGTGGAGATATCCACGTCAGGAGAACGCCGCATGAGCAGGCGCATCAAGACACTGGTTCTGGCTGTCGCCCTCTTGGGCGGACCCCTGCTGGCGGGCGCTCCGGCCCTGGCGGCCGAGGTCACGGTCGGCGTCGGCCCCGGCGGCATCGCGTTCGGCTACGCCGATGGCTATTGGGATCGCGAGCGCAACTGGCACGCCTGGCGCGACCGCGAGGAGCACGACCGCTGGCGCGAGGCCAATCGCGAACACTATCACGGCTGGAAGCACGATCGCGACCACGATCACGGCTGGCACGAGCACGATCGCTACTGGGACCGCCGCTAACCGCACGGTCAGTGCCGACCACCCGTACAAGCCCGGGATCTTCCCGGGCTTGTTGCTTTTGTAGCAAGGCAATCCTGGTCGTCCTGGGCCTGGAACAAGGCGGTATGCGGCAACAAAAGCTCTGGCCAAACCCACCTGAGTCCTGTGAGGTTGGGGCATGTACAGCTACATCCTGCGGCGGCTGGCGTTCGGCGCGCTCACCGTGATCGGCGTGTCGATCACGGTGTTCGTGGTCATGCGCATCCTGCCGGGGGATCCGCTGGTCGCGGTGTTCGGGCCCGAGGGCTACGCCAAGCTGTCCGAGGCCGAGCGCGCCAACTACATGGCCGAGCTCGGCCTCAGCGACCCGCTGGTCGTGCAGTATTTCACCTGGATCGGCCAGATCCTCGAGGGCAGCTTCGGCCGCTCGTTCTTCCGCGCCGAAAGCGTCGCCGAGATGGTGCTGCGGCGCGGCCCGCTGACCGCCGAGATCGCCGCGATCTCGGTCGTGCTGTCGTGGGTCGTCGGCATCCCGGTCGCGCTGGTCAGCGCGCTCAAGCCCAACAGCCTCGGCGACAACATCTCGCGCTTCCTCAGCATCCTGTTCATCGCCATCCCGGGGTTCTGGCTCGGCATGCTGATCGTGCTCGGCCTGCTGTTCGCGTTCGGCTACCGGGCGCCGCTGGCCGGGGCCTCGCTGTTTGCCGACCCGGTCGCCAACCTGCAAATCGTGATCGGGCCGGCGATCGTGCTGGGCTTGGGCCAGGCCGCCTACATCGCGCGCATGGCGCGCTCCAGCCTGCTCGAAGTGATTCGCGAGGACTACGTGCGCACCGCGCGCGCCAAGGGGTTGAGCGGCAAGCTGGTGATCGCGGTTCATGCCTTGCCCAACGCGCTGCTGCCGGTCATCACGCTCTCGGGCGTCCTGCTCGGGCTGGTGCTCGCCGGCTCGATCCCGGTCGAGCGCGCGTTCGGCGCGCCCGGGCTCGGCAACGCCATGTTCATCGCGGTCTATGAGCGCGACGTCTTCGTGATGCAGAACCTGGTGTTCCTCTACGGTACCGTGTTCGTGCTGCTCAACATCGGGGTCGACATCGTGATCGCCTGGCTCGACCCGCGGATCCGCTACGCATGACCACCCTCGAGCCCGGCACGACCTACCAACCGGTGCTGGCACCCGTCGAGCTGCCGCGCTGGCGGCGGCTCGGGCGCGGGCTCCGGATGTTCGCCAAGCGCTCGCCGATGTCGGCGTTCTGGGGCGTGGTCGCGGCCGCGATCATCGCCATGGCGATCCTGGCGCCGTGGCTGGCGCCCTACGAGCCGCTCAAGTCGGATTTCCGCGCCATGGCGAAGCCGCCCTACGCGGCGCACGTCTTCGGCACCGACCAGATCGGCCGCGACACCCTGAGCCGGGTGATCCACGGCAGCCGGACGTCGCTCACCGTGGCGGCCGGCGCGGTGCTGCTCGGCACCACGGTCGGCGCGCTGTGGGGGCTGGCGTGCGGCTATTTCGGCGGCCGCTTCGATATCTTGAGCCAGCGCGCCATCGAGTTCATGCAATCGTTCCCCGACCTCATCCTGGCGATGGCGATCGCCATGGCGTTGGGCGCCGGCACCGGCACCGTGATCGTGGCGATCGCGATCACGCGCCTGCCGTTCGGCGGCCGGGTGATCCGCGCCGTCGTCCTGTCGCTGAAATCGCTGTCGTATGTCGAGGCCGCGCGCGGCGTCGGCGCCTCGCATCTGCGCATCATGCTGCGCCACATCCTGCCGCAGTGCGTCGCGCCCTATCTGATCCTGGCGACCACCCATCTGGGCGTCGCGATCATCATCGAGGCGTCGCTCGGCTTCCTCGGCGTCGGCATCCCGCCGCCGACCCCGACCTGGGGCAACATGCTGGCCGACGCGCTGAACTCCGGCCTGGTGCCGCCGTGGTGGCTGGTGCTGTTCCCCGGCCTCGCCATCACGTTGACGGTGCTCGCCTTCAACCTGCTGGGCGACGGCATCCGCGACATCCTCGACCCGCGCCTGCGCCGCGCCGTCTGAGGCCGCCGGGACGGGGGCTCTCCCTGTGGCGGGGTAGATGGAGTGGCATTGAAATAACATGCCACTCGGCATATATGCTGCGG
>JACQAI010000619.1 GCA_016195115.1 Pseudomonadota bacterium | reverse complement strand
GACGCGCCCAAACCGAACCGTGACGGAGCCCTGTGGCCTTCGACCCTCGTCTCGACGCTCTCCCTCCGGCCCAACGGGACTTCTGGCCGCGTCTGACGGCCGTCCCGCCAAGCTTCATCCTCTACGGCGGCACGGCCATTGCGCTCCACCTCGGCCATCGGACCTCGGTCGATTTCGACTTTTTCAGTCCTCAGGGATTCGACCCCGACGGCCTTCTGCGCTCGATCGACTTCCTGCGGGACGCGACGGTGGATCAACTCGCCGCCAACACGTTGACCGTAACCGTTCATCACCACGGCCCCATCAAAGTCTCGTTCTTCGGGCTGCCGGGCGTGAATTTGGGCGCACCGCTCGTTACCAGCGACATTGGACTTCGCGTCGCTGCGCTGATCGACCTCGCCGGCATGAAGGCGGCTGTCCTGCCGCAAGGCAGCGAGGCCAAAGACTATCTCGACCTCGCCGCGATCCTCGACCACGGCGGGATTTCGCTTCCCATGGCGCTCAGCGCGGCGAGTGCCATATACGGCAGACAGTACAATCCCCAGCTGACCCTCAAGGCTTTGACCTATTATGGGGACGGGAACCTCCACGAGGTTCCGCAGTCCATTCAGCGACGACTGGTCGAGGCGGCCACGGCCGTCGACCTCAACAGCCTTCCGACGGTCCGCCCGTCCCGATCGGTCGACCCGCCTGGCAGCTCGACCCGATGACCCCGATCCCGCTCACCCGAGAGACCGCCGCGGTCGCCCGGCATGTCATCTGGTTCGAGCCCCCCGAGCAGGCTCTGCGCGATCCGGTCAGGTTCATGGCCTACGCCTTGACCTATGCCGACGCCGCGGAGATGACGACTCTCAGGCGCTACATTTCCGATGCCGACCTCTTGGAGGTGCTCGACAGGGCGCCAGCGGGCATTATCGATCCGCGGTCGTGGTCCTACTGGAATGCGGTCGTGGGCCGCTGGCCGGCGCCGCCGCTGCCGGCCCGAACCTTGCCACCCGTCTGACTTCCGTCAGGCCATGCCCTCGGTCGGGGTCAGGATGAGATTTTCGTTCGCTCAAGGTCTCGAGCCTCGGCGTATGGCGGTGGTGCGCTGTCACCGCTCCGGCCCGGCGAAGATCGCCGGATGACCGTGGGCGAGAACGGCACCGACGACGTCGTGCTGGTGCACAGCTCCGACTTGCACGTCGACAACACCGATCCCGATGCGATCGACGGCTTCCATGGCCTGGTCGGCCTGCAGGCGGTCCTGGAGCGTGCTGAAACCCTGGCCGCGGCTGTCGTGCTGCTGGCCGGCGACACCTTCGAGAACCACCGCGTCGCGCCCGCCGCGCTGCGCCGCACGGCGGCGCTCCTCGGCGGCGCGCGCATGCCGATCGTGCTGCTGCCCGGCAATCACGATTCGATCCTGCCCGACTGCCTGTTCGAGCGCGGCGGCTTGACCGCGCTGCCGAACGTCCACGTGCTGGGGGTGACCCACGCCGACTCCGTGCGGTTCGCGGCGCACGACCTGGAAATTTGCGGTCTGGCGCATCGCGGCTACGACGACATGCCGCCGCTGCACGCGCCGCCGCCGCGCACGACCCGCTGGCGGATCGTGATGGCGCACGGCCATTACGTGCCGGCCCATGACTGGGCGGTGGAAGCCCATCGTTCCTGGCTGATCAGCGACGACGCGCTGGCCGCGACCGACGCCGACTACGTCGCGCTCGGGCACTGGGATCGGGCCGTCCAGGTCGGCGGCGGCAGCGTGCCGGCGTACTATTCGGGATCGCCCGACCTCGCCCGTACGGTCAACGTCATCCGCCTGGGCCGGACGTCGGGCGTCGCGGTCGCGCGCGAGCCGTTGCGCCGGCTGGGTGGGCTGGAATCTGGATCATCCGCCCGGCCGACGATAGTCTGACCGACGATCTCGTCACCGGTATCATCCGGTGCACGACAGAACCAGCGAGCGAGCGACTCCATGGATGCGACGTTCGGGGCCGGCGGGTTCACCTATCGGGCGGTCGACGGCTGGGCCAAGTGGCCCGCAGACTGGCGGCTGCACGATGTTGCGGCGGTCGCGGTCGACCAGCAGGATCGCGTCTATGCCTTCCATCGCGGCGAGCATCCGGTCGTGGTGTTCGATCGCGACGGCAATTGCCTGCGCACCTGGGGCGAGGGCGTGTTCAAGCGGCCGCACGGCCTGCACATCGGCCCTGACGAGAGCATCTACCTGACGGACGATGGCGATCACACCGTTCGCAAATGCACGCTCGACGGCAAGGTCCTGATGACGATCGGCATACCGGACAAGCCCGCGCCGTTCATGAGCGGCGAGCCGTTCCGTCGCTGCACCCACACGGCGCTGTCGCCCGCCGGCGACCTTTACGTTTCGGACGGCTACGGCAACGCGCGCATTCACCGCTACAGCCCGGATGGCAAGAAGCTGCAGGGATGGGGCGAGCCGGGCTCGGCGCCGGGCCAGTTCAACCTGCCGCACAACATCGCGTGCGATGCCGACGGCTGGGTCTACGTCGCGGATCGCGAGAACCACCGAATTCAGGTGTTCGACGGCAACGGCAAGTTCGAGACCCAATGGCACGATCTGCACCGCCCGAGCGGCATGTACATGCCGCCCGGCCGTTGCCCGATCTGCTATGTCGGCGAGATCGGCCCCTACTACGAATTCAGCCGCGGCGCGCCCAATCTGGGGCCGCGCATCAGCATCCTGTCGAACGACGGCAAGCTGATCGCGCGCATCACGACGCGCCCGGCGGCCGGCACTGGACCGGGGCAGTTCATCTCGCCCCACGGCATCGCGGTCGACTCGCGCGGCGACCTCTACGTCGGCGAAGTGTCCTACACCGCCTGGAAGTCCAACTTCCCCGACCTCCCGCAGCCGCCGCGCCTGCGCGCCCTGCAGAAATACGAAAAGATTGCGGCGGTCTGATCTCTGGTGCGGGCTTCTCGGCTTTTGGTTCCATGTCCATGAACTACGACGCCATCATCGTCGGCGCCGGCATGTCCGGCCTCTACCAGCTCTATCGGCTGCGCGAGCTGGGCTTGCAAGTACGGGTGTTCGAGAGCGGCACCGGCGTCGGCGGCACCTGGTACTGGAACCGCTATCCCGGCGCGCGGTTCGATTCCGAGAGCTACTCCTATAGCTACTCGTTCTCGCCGGAGCTGCTGGCGGAATGGAGCTGGTCGGAGCATTTCGCCGGCCAGCCCGAGACCTTGCGCTACATCAACCACGTCGCCGACAAGTTCGATCTGCGCCGCGACATCCGGTTCAACGCCCGCGTCACGGCGGCGCACTGGCAGGAGGCGACGCGCACCTGGGCGCTGACGCTCGAGGACGGCAGCCGGCACACCACGCGCTTTCTGATCACCGCGATCGGCCCGCTGTCGGCGCCGACCCTGCCGCGCATCCCCGGCGTCGAGACGTTCCGGGGCGCGTCCTACCACACCGCACG
>JACQAI010000618.1 GCA_016195115.1 Pseudomonadota bacterium | reverse complement strand
CGCCGAGGTCCTCGGCCTTGCCTTCGATCAGATCCTCGGCCTTGCCCAGACCGTAGAGCACGATGCGCGATTGCGGCACGCCGGATGGCCCTGGGATGTCGAGCAGCTCGCCGAGCTTGCCGCTGAACTTGCTGCCGGCGAGCGCGCGGCGGATCGCGCCGCCCGAGCGTTGGTCGAGCGTAGCCGCCGCGCGGCCGAGCTTGCGGCCTTCCGCGACCCCCACGGCGATCGCGCCCTTGGTGCCCAGATCGGGCGCGGCAAAGCTGAATTTCATCGTGTCATTCCATTGATTTGAAACCATTGCCGGGCGCGCCCGGCGCGACGGCCCGCTAACCTAGCGGCGGCGCCCGATGAGGGGAAGGGCGGCGGCGCCGTGGCGGAAGGATGGCTGCGCCGCATGGCCGCGGTGTATAATGTTGCGGCGCCGCGGCGATTGCTCCAGTTTGCCGTCCGTTCGGCGCCGCCGGCGGAACCTCCCCGGCGATCGCCCGTGCGGCGAGACGATTGATGACCCTGGCGATGAAGCCTGTCGCTCTGCTCCTTGCCCTCATCGTGCTGCTGCTCGCGCCGTCGCCGGGCCGCGGCCAGGAGGTCTTGCGAATCGCCGCCGTCGTCAACGACGAGGTGGTCTCGCTGCTCGACGTCCATGCGCGCAGCCGCTTGCTGCTGCTGACCATCAACCAGCCCGAGACTCCCGACGCCTACCGGCAGATCTTCCCCCAGGTCCTGCGCAGCCTGATCGACGAGCGGCTGCAGATGCAGGAAGCCAAGCAGAAGGGCATCGAGGTGACCGAGAGCGACGTCGACTCCGTGGTCGCCGACATCGAAGGGACCAACCGCATGGCCAGCGGCGGGCTGTTTCGGGCGCTCGAGCAGAATCAAGTGCCGCGCGACACCATGGTTTCGCAGATCCGCGCCCGCATCGCCTGGCAGCGCACGGTCGCGCGCCGGCTGCGCCTGACCTATCAGGTCACCGCCGATCAGATCGACGAGGCGCTGGCGCAGATCAAGGAGAACCAGGGCAAGCCCGAGTATCTGGTCGCCGAGATCTTCCTCGGCATCGACACGCCTGACGGCGAGACCGAGGTCCGGACCTCCGCCGAGCGCATGGTCGGCGAGATCAAGCAGGGCGCCGATTTTGCCGCGCTCGCCCGGCAATTCTCGGAAAGCGCCACCGCGGCCAGCGGCGGCGATCTCGGCTGGCTCCAAATTCCTCAGCTCGACCCGATGATCGGCGAGGCGCTCGAGGGCATGCAGATCGGCGCCATCAGCGCGCCGGTGCGGACGATCACGGGCTATCACATCCTGTGGCTGCGCGAGCGGCGGACGCTCAGCGCGCCCAGCCCGGCCGACGTGCGCCTGTCGCTGCGCCGCATCCTGGTGCCGCTGGCACCCAACGCGCCCGACGCCGAGGCGAAGAAGGAGGAGGTCCAGCAGGCCGCGCAATCGATCAAGAGCTGCGACGACGTGCCCCGTGTCGCCAGCGCGCTCGGCGTCGCCGGCGCGACCGATCTCGGCACCTTGCGCATGGCCGATCTGGCAGCCCAGCTGCAGCCCGTGGTCGCCGACCTCGCGGTCGGCAAGGCCTCGCAGCCCGTCCCGGTCGACAACGGCCTCGTCATCATGGTCGTGTGCCAGCGCACCGAGCCGGCCGGCTCGACGCTGCCGGACCGCGATCAGGTGGCGCAACGCATCCTCTCCGACAAGCTCGACGGCGAATCGCGGAAATATCTGCGCGACCTGCGCCAGGCCGCCTACATCGACATCCGGGCCTAGGCGGCGGACATGCGGCCGGAGCGGCGCCTCCTCCCGCTCGCCGTCACGATGGGCGAGCCGGCCGGCATCGGCGGCGAGCTGACCATCAAGGCCTGGCTGCATCGCGAGGCGCTGCCGCCGTTCTTCGTCATCGACGATCCCGATCGGCTCGAGCGCCTGGCGGCTGAGATCGGCTCGCCGATTCCGATCCAGCCGATCCGCGACGCCTACGAGGCGATGGCGGTGGCCGCCAAGGCCCTGCCCGTCCTGCCCTGCCTGCTCGATCGGCCGGTGACGCCGGGCCGGCCGGACGTCGGCAACGCCCAGGCCGTCATTACGGCGATCGAGCGCGCGGTCATCGCCGTGGAGACCGGCGGCGCCGGCGCGATCGTCACCAACCCGATCCAGAAATCGGTGTTGATGGCGAGCGGCTTCCGGCACGCCGGGCACACCGAGTTCCTGGGCGAGCTCGCCGGCACGCCGACGATCATGATGCTCGCCTGCCGCGATCTGCGCGTCGTGCCCGTGACGGTTCACCTGGCGCTCCAGGACGCCATCCGCCAGCTATCGCGCGCGCGCATCGTCGAGGCCGGGCGGATCACGGCGGCGAGCCTGACCACGCTGTTCGGCATCGCCCGTCCCAGGCTGGTCGTGACCGGGCTCAATCCGCACGCCGGGGAGGCCGGTGCGCTCGGCCGCGAGGAGATCGACATGATCGCGCCCGCGGTCGAGGACCTGGTCGCCGCCGGCATCGAGGCCCGCGGGCCGCTGTCCGCCGACACGCTGTTCCATCCCGCGGCGCGCGCGCGCTACGACGCCGCGCTGTGCATGTATCACGACCAGGCGCTGATCCCGCTCAAGACCATCGACTTCGCCGGCGGCGTCAACGTCACGCTCGGCCTGCCGTTCATCCGCACCTCGCCCGACCACGGCACCGCGCTCGACATCGCCGGCCGCGGCATCGCCGATCCGACGAGCCTGATGGCGGCCATGCGGCTGGCCGGAGAGCTGGTTGAGCGACGCGCCGCCCGCTGAAGCGCCGTCCGTCGCCGACCTGCCGCCGCTACGCGAGGTCATCCGGCGCCACGGCCTCGCCGCCCAAAAGCGCCTCGGCCAGCACTTCCTGCTCGACCTCAACCTGACGGCGCGCATCGCACGCGCCGCCGGCGACCTCACGCACGGCACCACCATCGAGATCGGCCCCGGCCCCGGCGGCCTGACGCGCGCGCTGCTCGATGCCGGCGCGGCGCACGTGGTCGCGATCGAGAAGGACCGGCGCTGCACCGAGGCGCTGGCCGACCTGGTGGCCGCGGCGCGCGGCCGGCTGGCGCTGCGGCTCGACGACGCCGCCACGGTCGACGCGGCGGCACTGGGCGAGCCGCCGCGCCGCATCGTCGCCAACCTGCCCTACAACGTCGGCACCCACCTGCTGATCGGTTGGCTGAAGCGCATCGACGCGTTCGAAAGCCTGACCCTGATGTTCCAGAAGGAGGTCGCGCTGCGCCTGACCGCGGCGGTCGGCGGCCGCGACTACGGCCGCCTCAGCGTGCTGGCGCAATACCAGGCCGACGTGCGCGGGCAGTTCCGGGTGCCGGCCCGCGCGTTCACGCCGCCGCCCAAGGTCGACTCCATGGTGGTGCGCCTGACGCCGCGTTCGGTGCGCGAGGCGATCCCCGATCTCGCCGCGCTCGAGACCGTCACGGCCGCCGCCTTCGGCCAGCGTCGCAAGATGCTGCGCGCCGCCCTCAAGCCGCTCGGGGTCGATCCGGCGGCGCTGCTCGCCGCCGCCGGCCTCTTGCCGACCGCGCGCGCCGAGACCGTCGGCGTCGCCGGCTTCGCGGCCTTGGCGCGGGCCTACGGCGCGCTGCGCTGAGCCGGCGGCGCGCCTGAAGTAACAGGGGAAAAACAGGGGTCGGCCGCAGCTGCCCCTGTTCGAACAGAGGTAAAACAGGGGATCTGCGGCGAGTCTCGGCGCACCGGCGCCGCGCCTGCACATGCAGGCGGAATGCAGGGCGGTGTCCTGCGCGCCGCCACCTAACCCCTCGCCCGTGCGCGCAGCGCATGGGGGAGGTCGGCGAGCCGCGCAGCGGTTCGCCGGGTGGGGGCCAACACTCACCGCACACTCGGGAGGTTGCTTTGTAGCGCGGGTAGGCCCCCTCCCTACCCTCCCCCACGCTACGCGCGGGGGAGGGGTTATGGAGTGAGCGGCTGCTCGCGGTCCCTCCCGCGACCTGCAAATGCAAGCGGAATGCAGGCGACCGACCTGCGTCGGCGTCGGTGCGCGCGTGGCGCGCGGATCGCCCCCGGTGCCGTGCCTCGGCAGTTCGTATGCCGTCATCGCCTAACTCGCCCGTCATCCCCCGCCGATCGCGGGACCGGGCCTCTTACGCCCTTGGTGCGGCCGGTCAAGCTGAACGTGTCGACCCGCCGACCATGGTGCGGCGGCCGACATCTAAGCTGCGGCAATCACGGACAAAATCGGATGCGAGACGGACGATGACCTGAACCGGTTAGGGTCCCGCGACGGCTGCTGCCGGTGCCGCGGACGGCATGGGATTCGATTTTGCCGACGTTCGGATCCGACCCAAAAGCCCGTCGCGTCGCGTCAATTGTGCCTTCCGGTCGCAGCAGTCAGTCCTTGGCCCGCATGGTGGCGACGAACGGCGCCAGGTCGAGCTGGCGGTCGCGCCGGTTGCGCTCGGC
Organism: Pseudomonadota bacterium; assembly: GCA_016195115.1. Taxonomy (GTDB): domain Bacteria; phylum Pseudomonadota; class Alphaproteobacteria; order Elsterales; family Elsteraceae; genus JACQAI01. The sequence continues at coordinate 285 of JACQAI010000618.1, read as the reverse complement.
GGTCAGGATCGACTGGACGGCGTTGACGCTGACTTCGACGTCCTGGTTGATGATGATGTAGTCGTATTCCTGCCAGTGGCTCATCTCGTCGGCCGCCTTGGCCATGCGCCGCGCCACCGCCTCGTCGCTGTCCTGGGCGCGCGTGCGCAAGCGGCGCTCGAGCTCGGCGTAGGACGGCGGCAGGATGAAGACCGAGACCATGTCGGCGCGCGCCGACGTCGCCATCTGGCGCGCGCCCTGCCAGTCGACGTCGAACAGGATATCGCGCCCCTCGGCCAGCGCCTT
>JACQAI010000617.1 GCA_016195115.1 Pseudomonadota bacterium | reverse complement strand
GTCCGCTGATCGAGACCCTGCCGCCGGTGCGCGGCCGCCTGACCGCCAACGCGCCGCTCGCCGGCATCACGTGGTTCGGCGTCGGCGGCCCGGCTGAGATCATGTTCCGGCCGCTCGACGAGCAGGACCTCGCCGATTTCCTCAAGGCGCTGCCCGGCGACCTGCCCGTGACGGTGATCGGCGTCGGCTCGAACCTGCTGGTGCGCGACGGCGGCATCAGCGGCATCGTGATCCGGCTCGGTCGCGGCTTCGCGACCATCGAGCCCGACGGCGCGCGCCTCAAGGTCGGCGCCGCGGCGCTCGACGTCAACGTTGCGACCTTGGCGGCCGAGGCCGGCATCGGCGGCTGCGAGTTCCTCAGCGGCGTGCCGGGCACGATCGGCGGCGCGCTGCGCATGAACGCCGGCGCCTACGGCGGCGACATGGCCCAGGTCGTGGTGTCGGCGCGCGCCGTCGACCGGCGCGGCCGCGTCCACGAGCTGGACAAGCCGGCGCTCGGCTTCGCGTACCGCAAGTCGGCGGTGCGCGACGATTGGATTTTCGCGGCCGCGGTGCTCGAAGGCACGGCCGACGACCCCGACACCATCAAGCAGCGCCTGGCCAAGATTCGCGCCGACCGCGAGGCGAGCCAGCCGCTGCGCACCAAGACCGGCGGCAGCACCTTCAAGAACCCGCCCGGCGCCAAGGCCTGGGAGCTGATCGACCAGGCCGGCTGCCGCGGGCTGGTGCGCGGCGGCGCCAAGGTCTCGGAGCTGCACTGCAACTTCCTGATCAACGGCGGCGGCGCCAGCGCCGCCGACATCGAGGAGCTCGGCGAGGAGGTGCGGCGGCGCGTGCTCGACCGCACCGGCGTCACGCTCGAATGGGAAATCCGGCGCGTGGGAGATACGGCATGAGCCGCAACTGCGGAACCTCGGAACGTCAGCGCGTGCTCGTCCTGATGGGCGGCTGGTCGGCCGAGCGCGAAGTCTCGTTGTCGAGCGGCACCGAAGTCGCGCGCGCGTTGATCGAGTGCGGCTACCGCGTCGACACGCTCGACGTGACGCGCGACGTCGGCCGCTTGATGGGCGCCCTATCGCCAAAACCTGACGTCGTGTTCAACGCGCTGCACGGCAAGGGCGGCGAGGACGGCACGATCCAGGGCCTGCTCGACCTCCTGGAGATTCCCTATACGCACTCCGGCGTGCTCGCCTCGGCGCTGGCAATGGACAAGCCGGCGGCGAAGCAGGCGTTCGTCGCCGCCGGCCTGCGCTGCCCCGAGGGCGTCGTGGTGCCGCGCGAGGTGCTGTTGCGCGGCGACGTCATGGCGCGGCCCTACGTCGTCAAGCCGCCGGCCGAGGGCTCGAGCGTCGGCGTGCGCATCGTGCGCGAGCACGACAACGCCCAGGCATTCGACGCCGACAATTGGAAGTTCGGCGCCGAGGTGCTGGTCGAGCGCTACATCCCGGGGCGCGAGATCACCGTCGCGGTGCTCGGCGAGCCGACCGGTCCGCGCGCGCTCGGCGCGCTCGAGATCAAGCCGCACGGCGGCTTCTACGACTACACCGCGAAATACACCGACGGCCAGGCGAGCCACCTGATGCCGGCGCCGCTCGAGCCGGAAGTCTACGACGAGGCGCTGCGCATCGCCGAGACCGCCCACCGCGAGCTCGGCTGCCGCGGCGTCAGCCGCGCCGACCTGCGCTACGACGACACCGAGGGCGAAGCCGGCACGCTCTATCTGCTCGAACTCAACACCCAGCCGGGCATGACGCCGCTGTCGCTGGTGCCCGAGATCGCCGCCGCCGCCGGTCTGTCGTTCCCGAAGCTGGTGTCCTGGATGGTCGAGCACGCCGCATGGGGGGCCTGACATGACCTTGCGCGCCGATCCGGATCCGGAGCGCGCCAAGCGCGGCGGCAGCAAGCTGCCGGTGCGCGTGACGCGCGCGCGTCGGCGTGCGTGGGCGCCGTGGCTGAAGCGCACCCTGCGCTGGGGCGGCATCGGCGCGGTCGTGCTGGCGCTCGGCGGCGCCGGCTACGCGGTGACGCGGCCCGGTGCGCTCGCCGGCTTCATGGCCGCCACCGGCCACGGCTCGCTGGCGGCGACCGGCGCGCTCGGCCTCAAGGTCAGGCAGATCCTGGTCGAGGGCCGCAGCCGCGTGCCGGCACCGACCGTGATGGCGACCCTGGGCGTCCATCGCGGCATGCCGATCCTCGGGGTCGGCGTCGGCGACGTGCGCCAGCGCCTCGAGACGATCCCGTGGGTCGAGAGCGCGCTGGTCGAGCGCCGCCTGCCCGACACCATCTTCGTGCGTCTGACCGAGCGCCAGCCCTTGGCGCTGTGGCAGCACAACGGCCGCTTCTCGGTGATCGACGCCAAGGGCGCTGTCGTCCAGGACGAGGTCGGCGAGTTCGCCCATCTGCCGATCGTCGTCGGCGATGATGCGCCGGTGCACGCCGAGGCGCTGCTGCTGCTGCTCGCCACCGAGCCCGACCTGCAGAAGCGCGTCACCGCCGCGGTGCGGGTCGGCGACCGGCGTTGGAACCTGAAGCTCGACAACGGCATCGACGTGCGCCTGCCCGAGGAAGACGCCGCCTCGGCGTGGTCGCGCCTGGCGACGCTCGAGCGCGACAACAAGCTGTTGTCGCGCGACGTCGTGGCGATCGACCTGCGCCTGCCCGACCGCCTGATCGTGCGGGTCGGCGCCGACACCGCGCCGGCGCCCGTCCCGCAAGAGCGCACAACCCGGAGACCCGCCGCCCGATGAAGAAGGCCCCAGTCACTCGCAACGGCCTCGTCGCCGCGCTCGACGTCGGCACGACCAAGACCGTCTGCTTCATCGCCCGGGTCGAGAATGGCAGCGCACGCCTCGTCGGCGTCGGACACCAGGCGTCGCGCGGCATCAAGACCGGCGCGGTGATCGATCTCGACGCCGCCCAGCAGGCCATGCTCAACGCCGTCCACGCCGCCGAGCAGATGGCCGGCGAGACCATCGAGGGCGTGATCGTCAACATTTCGGGCGGCAACCCGTCGTCGCGCACCTCGATCCACGAGATCGCGGTCGGCGGCCATGAGATCGGCGACACCGACATCCGCAAGGTCCACGACCAGGGCCGCCAGGTGCCCGACGTCGCCGACCGCACCAACCTGCACGCCATCCCGGTCGGCTACTCGATCGACGGCAGCCGCGGCATCCGCGACCCGCGTGGCATGTACGGCCAGCGTCTCGGCGTGCACGTTCACGCGATCTCGGCGACGACATCGGCAATCCGCAATCTGGTCGGCTGCGTCATGCGCTGCCACCTCGACGTCCGCGGCGTCGTGGTCTCGCCCTACGCCGCCGGCCTGGCCGCGCTGGTCGACGACGAACGCGACCTCGGCGTCACCCTGATCGACATGGGCGGCGGTACCACCACAATCGCGGTCTTCTTCGACAGCCAGGTCGTCTACATCGACTCGGTGCCGATCGGCGGCCTGCACGTCACCAGCGACATCGCGCGGGGTTTGTCGACCCCGCTCGCCCATGCCGAACGCATGAAGACGCTCTACGGCAGCGCGCTCGCCTCGGCGTCCGACGAGAAAGAGATGATCGACGTACCGCTGGTCGGCGAGGACAACCATCACCACGCCAACCCGGTGCCGAAATCGATCCTGACCGGGGTGATTCAACCCCGCGTCGAAGAAACGCTCGAGCTGGTGCGTTCGCGCCTCGAGGCGAGCGGCTTCGACAACCTGGCGGGCCGCCGCGTCGTGCTGACCGGCGGCGCCAGCCAACTCTCGGGCGTGCGCGATCTGGCGGCGCTGATCCTCGACAAGCAAGTGCGCATGGGCCGGCCGATGCGGGTCCACGGGCTCGCCGACGCGGTCGCGGGCCCGGCGTTCGCGACCTGCGCCGGCCTGCTGGTGCACGTCCTTCTACCCGCCGGCGAGCCGATCCGCCGACGGCGCAGTGAAACCGCGGCGGCCTCGGGCCTCTTTGGCCGCCTCGGCTTGTGGCTCAAGGAAAACTTCTGACGACGCGTAACGGATAAACGAGCGGAGGTAAGAAATGGCTATCGCACTAAGCGTACCGAACCCGACGGAGCCCGAGCTCCGGCCGCGGATCACCGTGGTCGGCGTCGGCGGCGCCGGCGGCAACGCGGTCTCCAACATGATCCGGTCCAACCTCGAAGGCGTCGACTTCGTGGTGACCAACACCGATGCGCAAGCCTTGGCCCAGAACCTGGCCGAGCGGCGCATTCAACTGGGCACGGCGATCACGCGCGGGCTCGGCGCCGGCTCCCGGCCCGAGGTCGGGCGCGCTGCCGCCGAGGAGGTCATCCAGGAGATCCTCGATAACCTGCAGGGCTCCAACATGGTGTTCATCACCGCCGGCATGGGCGGCGGCACCGGCACCGGGGCGGCCCCCGTGATCGCCCGTGCCGCGCGCGAGCACGGCATCCTGACGGTCGGCGTGATCACCAAGCCCTTCCAGTTCGAGGGCGCGCATCGCATGCGCATCGCCGAGGCGGGCATCCAGGACCTGCAGCAGTACGTCGACACGCTCATTGTGATCCCCAATCAAAACCTGTTCCGGGTCGCCAACGAGCGCACCACCTTCGCCGACGCCTTCAAGATGGCCGACGACGTGCTCGCCTCCGGCGTGCGTGGCGTCACCGACCTGATGGTGATGCCCGGCCTGATCAATCTCGACTTTGCCGACATCCGTGCGGTGATGGGCGAGATGGGCAAGGCGATGATGGGCACCGGCGAGGCCGTCGGCGACCGCCGGGCGCTCGACGCCGCCGAGGCCGCGATCTCCAATCCGCTGCTCGAGGACACCTCGATGAAGGGTGCCCGCGGCATGCTGATCAACATCACGGGCGGCCTCGACATGACCCTGTTCGAGGTCGACGAGGCGGCCAACCGCATCCGCGACGAGGTCGATCCCGACGCCAACATCATCTTCGGCTCGACCTTCGATGCGACCATGGAGGGCCGCATGCGGGTGTCGGTGGTGGCGACCGGCATCGAGAGCGAGGTCAGCGCCGAGCCGCGGCGCCCGACCATCAGCCTGGTGAGCGAGCGCGGCCGCCCGACGGCGTTCACGCCGGCCCCGGCGCCCGCCGCCGCGGTCACGCCGACCGTGGCGATGGCGGCGGCACCGAGCGCGCCGATGGTCGCCGCGGCGCCGATGCAGCAAGGCGCGGTCGCGCAAGCGGCGGCGCCGCGCTTCGAGACCGCGGCACCGCCGCGCTTCGAGGCGATGGCGGCGCCCGCGGTGGCGGCCGCTCCGCCAGCAGCGATCGCGCCGATCGCGACGGCACCGGCCGCCCCGGCGATGGCAATGCAGCCGCGCTACGAGACGATCGGCGCGGCGGCGATCGCGACCGAGCTGCAGATGGTCGGGCAGACCATGGCGCGCCCGGCCCTCAAACCGGAAGCGCCGACCCGGCCGATCGCGCCACCGCCGGCCGCCGCCG
>JACQAI010000616.1 GCA_016195115.1 Pseudomonadota bacterium | reverse complement strand
CTCGAGCGTCGGCTTGCCGGTGACACGGGTCAGCGGGTTGGTGCAGTCGATCACCGGCTTGCCGGCGAGCGGTCCGAGGCCGCGCGCCGCCTCGATGGTCGCCGCCCACGGCGTCGCCAGCACGACGACGTCGCTCGCCTGCGCCGCATCCCGCGGCGCGACCGCGCGCGCCTTGTCGGGTCCGATCGCCGCAATCAGCTGGCGCACCGCCGGCTTGTCGGGATGGCGCACGCCGAAGTCGATCGCGTGACCGACCTTGGCCCAGCATCGTCCGAGGGTCGAGCCGACGCCGCCGGCGCCGATGATCGCGATCCGCATGATCGTTACTCCTGCTGAGACGGGTTGGTCAGGCGCGCGCCGCCGGCGCGTCGTAGAGATGACACGCGACCAGCCCACCGGCATGGGGCCGCAGCGGCGGCGCCTCGACGGCGCAGCGCGCCATCGCCCTCGGGCAGCGCGGATGGAAATGGCAGCCCGGCGGCGGCGCCAGCGGGCTCGGCACCTCGCCGGCCAGCACGATCTCGTCCTGGGCGGCGTCGGGCCGGCTCGGCAGCGCCGCGGCGAACAGCGCCTGGGCGTAGGGATGCGCGGGGGCGCGCGCCACCCGCTCGGCATCGCCGAGCTCGACGATCTTGCCGAGATACATCACGGCGATGCGGTGGCTCATGTGCGCGACCGCGGCAAGATCATGGGCGATGAAGACGTAGGCCAGGCCGAGACGGTCCTGAAGGTCGACCAACAAGTTCAGAATCTGCGCGCGGATCGACACATCGAGCGCCGACACCGGCTCGTCGAGCACGACCAGCTTGGGCGACAGCGCCAACGCCCGCGCGATCGCGATGCGCTGGCGCTGGCCGCCGGAGAACTCGTGGGGGAACAGGTCGATGGCGCGCTGCGGCAAGCCGACCAGGTCGAGCAACGCGCGCACCCGCGCGGTGACTTGGGCGCGCGACGCGCCGTCGTTGACCACCAGCGGCTCGCCGATGATGGCGCCGACGCGCCGGCGCGGGTTGAGCGAGGCGTAAGGGTCCTGGAACACCGCCTGGACGTTGCGCCGGTAGTGCTGGCGGCCGGCGCGATCGAGCCCGGCGAGGTCGCGACCCTCGAAGCTGAGCCGGCCGCCGGTCGGGCTCTCGAGCCCGAGCACCAGCTTGCCGGTCGTGGTCTTGCCGCAGCCCGACTCGCCGACCACGCCCAGGGTCTCGCCGGCCGCGACCTCGAACGAGATGTCGTCGACCGCGCGCACCACGGCGCGCCGGCGGGTGAGCCAGCCGCCGGCCAGCGGGAAGTGCTTGGTCAGGCCGGCGGCGACCAGCAGCGCGTCAGCCATGGGGGGTCACCAGCCAGCAGCGCGCTTTCTGATCGGGCGCGACGGCGACCTCGGGCGGCGCCTCGACGGCGCAGCGCGGCAGCGCGTGCGGGCAGCGCGGATGGAAGGCACAGCCGGACGGCACCGCCGCGGCGTCGGGTGGCTGGCCGTCGATCGCGGTCAGCTTGCGGCGCGCCACGCCGATGCCGGGCACCGAGCCGAGCAGCGCCTGGGTGTAGGGATGCGCCGGCGCGCTCCAGATCCGGCGAGTTGGTCCCGTCTCAACAATACGCCCGGCGTACATGATGGCGACGCGCTCGCACATCCTGGCGACGATGCCGAGATCGTGGGTGACAAAGATCATCGCCAGGTTGTGGCGCGCCTGGAGCTCGCGCAGCAGACGGAGGTACTGCGCCTGGATGGTGACGTCGAGGCTGGTGGTCGGCTCGTCGGCGATCAACACGCGCGGCGGTGCCGCGATCGCCATGGCGCCGACCGCGCGCTGGCGCATGCCGCCGGACATTTGATGAGGAAATGCCTGGAGGCGTGCTTCCGGCGAGGGAATGCCGACCGCGGCCAGCAGCTCGACGGCGCGGCGGGTCAGCGCGGCGCCGCGCAGCCCCTGGTGCTGCGCTACCGGCTCGCGCACCTGCATGCCGATGGTGAACACCGGATTGAGCGACGACATCGGGTCCTGCAGGATCATGGCGATCTGCTTGCCGCGCACGCGCGTCATGTCCGCCTCGGGCAGCTGCAGCAGGTCCTCGCCCTCGAGCAACGCCTCCCCGGCGACGATGCGCGCGGCCTTCGGCACGAGGCGCAGCAGGCTGAGGCAGGTCATCGACTTGCCCGAGCCCGACTCGCCGACCAGGCCCAAGGTCTCGCCCGCCGCGACGGTGAACGACACGCCGTCGACCGCGCGCACGGTGCCCCACTTGGTGACGATGTGGGTGCTGAGGTCGCGCACCGCGAGCAGGGGTGGCGCCATGGGCTCAGATCTGCCGCAGCTTGGGGTCGAGCCGGTCGCGCAGCCAGTCGCCCAGGAGGTTGAAGCTGAGCACGACCATCAGGATCGCGAGGCCTGGAAAGAACGACACCCACCAGGCGGTGGTGATGAACTCGCGGCCGTCGGCGACCATCGAGCCCCACGCCGGCGTCGGCGGCGGGATGCCGGCGCCGAGGAACGACAACGCCGCCTCGACGATGATGACGTCGCCAACCTGGAGGGTGAACAGCACCACGACGGTATTCAGGATGTTGGGGAACAGGTGGACCGCGATGATGCGCGCCGGCGAGCAGCCGGCGACGCGCGCCAGCGCGATGAAGTCGCGTTCCATCAGGCTCAACGCCTCGCCGCGGATCACCCGGGCGTAGCGCGCCCACAGGATCGCGGCGATCGCCAGCACGACGTTGCCGAAGCTCGGGCCGACCGTGACGGCCAGGATCAGGGCGAGCAGGATGATGGGGATCGACAAGGTCGCGTCGGTCAGCTGCATGAGCACCGCGTCGACGCGGCCGCGGAAGTACGCGGCGACCAGCCCGACCGCGACGCCGACCGCGGTCGCGACCAGCACGGTGATGACGCCCGCGGTCAGCGACACGCGCGCGCCGTAGATGATGCGGGTGAGCAGATCGCGGCCCAGCCGGTCGGTGCCGAGCAGATTGCTCCAGGTGCCGGCATCGAGCCAGACGGGCGGACGAAACCCGGCGCGCAGCGCCTGCCGGTACGGCTCGCCCGGGCTGACCCACTCGGCGAACACCGCGGCGAGCACGAAGGCGACCAGGATAACGAGCGGGATCAAGGGCGGGCCGGCGACGCGGCCCTTGGTGCGGCGCCCCGGCAGGCGGCGCAACACGCGCTGAATGGGGCTGAGCGGAATGTCGCTCATCGCGCGTCAGCCGGCATGGCGGATGCGCGGATCGATCACGACGTAGAGCGCGTCGATCGCCAGATTGGCGACCGTGACGATCAGCGCCGCGACCAGCACCACCGCCTGGATGACGGGGAAGTCGCGGGTCGTGATCGCCTCGTAGGCGAGCCGGCCCATGCCCGGCCAGGCGAACACGGTCTCGACCACGATGGCGTTGGCGACCAGGATCGCGAAGTACATGCCCATGAACGTGACCACGGGGATCAGCGCGTTCTTGAGCGCGTGCTGCCAGATCACGCGGCGCTCGATCACGCCCTTGATGCGCGCGAGCTTGACGTACTCGGCGTCCAAAACCTCGATCATGCCGGAGCGCAGCAGCCGCATCATGCCGGCGACCACGAACCAGCCGAGCGTGAAGCCGGGCAGGATGTAGTGGTCGAGCCCGCCGATGTCGCCGGGCGGAAACCACTGCAGCCGGCTCGCCACGGTCTCGATCAGCACCACGCCCAACCAGAAGGTCGGCACGGACTGGCCCAGGATCGCGATCACCTGGTCGCCACGGTCGAACAGCGTGTCCTTGCGCGCCGCGGCCAGCACCCCGAGCGGGAACGCCAGCAGGATCGCGACCGCCATGGCGAAGCCGGCGAGCCGCATCGAGTTGGGCAGCCGGTCGCGGATCAGCTCGTTGACCGGCTGGCGGTGATACAGCGAGATGCCGAAATCGCCGACCAGCACGTGGCCGATGAAACGGCCATATTGCACCACCCAGGGCCGATCGAGCCCGAGCTCCTGGCTGACGTTGGCGCGATCCTCGGCGCTGGCTTCCGGCGGCAGAATCAACGTCAGGGGATCGCCGGTCGCACGCGCCAGCGCGAAAATCACGACCGACAGGATCGCCAAGGTCAGGACCGCGCGGATCGCCCGCTGGAGCAGAAACCGCCGCATCGACCGGAGTGCCGCTATTTTTTCGTCAAGGTCAGCTGGTCGAGGTTCAGGTCGTACATGACGCTGCCGGGATCCCAACTGGCCAACCGTTTCGACACCGCATACGGCGTGTGGATGTTCAACAGCCCGACGCCGTGATGCTCGCTGCGCAGGCGCGCATAGAGCTGGCGCATCAGATCGTTGACCTTGTCCTGCTCGACCTGGCCCGGGATCGCGAGCACGATCTTCTCGAGTTCCGGATCGTGCATCGTCGCGGTCGCCTCCTTGGGGTTGGCGTATTTGTCGATGATCGCGTAGGCGCCGATCCAGTTGCGGTTGGCGACGTTGAAATAGCCGATGCCGCCCGGATCGGAGCGGTCGATCCACTTCTTGCGGAACGCCGGGTAGTCGACCGGGACGAGCTTGGTCTTGACCCCGATGGCCTCCCAGTAGCCGGCGATCGCCTCGGCCATCGCCTGGCCTTCGGGCAGGCCGGGCAGGCGATAGGAATAGAGCTGCAGCTCGATGCCGCGGCCGAAGCCGGCGTCGGCGAGCAGCTTCTGCGCCGCCTTGGGATCGAACTTGTACTGCAGCGCGTCGTCCTTGAAGCCGACCTCGGGGTACGACCACGACATGCCCCAGGGCACCGGCCCGGGCGCCGCCATGCCGTTGAAGATCGTCTCGGCGAGCTCCTTGCGGTCGATTGCCAGGTTGAGGGCTTCGCGCACGCGCGGGTTGTCGAGCGGCTTGCCCTGGTACGGCTCGATCCACCAAAAATTGATCTGCGCGTCGTCCTTGCGCAGGCGGATCGGGAAGCCGTCGGCCTGGACCTCCTTCACGCGCTCACGCGAGATGTCGATGATGTCGGCCTTGCCCTGGCGCAGCATGGCGATGCGCGTGGTCTCCTCGGGCACCAGGCGGAACCACAGGTTCTTGTAGCCCGGCGCACCCTGGCGCCAGTGGTTGTCGACCGCCTCGAGCTTGAGGAACGAGCCCGCGGTGCGCTGCACGAACTTGTAGGGCCCGCTGCCGATCGGATGCGCGAGGAAGCCGTCGTCGCCCTTGGCCTCGTGATACTTCTTGGACAGCACCATGCCTTCGGTCGACAGCGCGCGCGACAAATAGGAGGCGATGATCAAAGTCGGCTGCTTGGTGACGATCACGACCTTGTCGGGCGCCGGCGTCTCGATGTCGGCGATCAGCTCGCGCATCGGCCCGGCGTAGCCGGTGGTCGAGCGCTTGCCGGTGGCGCGCTGGAGGCTGAACTTGACGTCCTCCGAGGTGACGTCGTCGCCGTTGTGGAACTTGACGCCGGTGCGCAGCAGGAAGGTCCAGCGCTTGCGGTCGGCCGAGACCTCCCAGTCGCGCGCCAGCCCGTCGGTCTTCGAGAGCGTGCCGTCGGGATTGCAGCCGACCAGATAGTCGAACATTTGGTCGAGATAGAACTTGACGATCTGGCCGCCGAGGATCGGGTCGAGCGTCTCGGTCGACAGCGACGACAGTGCGACCGTCAGCTCGCCACTGGATTTCTCCTCAGCGCGCGATGCGGCGGGCGCGCACGCCAGCGCGAGCAACGCCGGCAGCAGCAGGACGGCACGCCGATAGAATTTCCCACCCGTCATGACCGGCTCCTTGCGACGACGTTGCGCAAGAGGATCGCCCGCCGCCGGGGCAGGGGCAAGCCGCCAAAACCGCGCAGGACGGGCAGGCTGCCGGGCTCAACGCTCGTAGTCGCCGAAGCCGGATTCGGCCTGGGCGCGGTCGATGGTCGCGGGCGGATCGAACGGCGCCGGCGCCGGGTCGCCCGGCTGGCGGGTCTTGCCGATCGCCGAGAAAAAATCCTCGAGCCCGGGCGGCGTCATCGTCCAGGTGAACTTGAGGTCGCGGGTGCCGGTGTTGATGATCTTGTGCTTCATCCAGGGCGTCGCGTAGATCACCGTGCCGGGCACGAAGCAGTGCGGCACGCCGTCGACTTCGACGACGCCCTCGCCCTCGAAGCAGAACAGGATCTCCTCCTGCTTCTCATGGCTGTGCTCGGGCACGAAGCCGCCCGGCGGGATGATCTGGACGCCCATGGCGAGATTGCGCTGGCCGCCGCGCCGCGGGCTGACCTTGACGACGACGTAGCCGTTGGCCGGTTTCGGGCGCCAATAACCCTCGCCCTCGTCGGGCTGGACGGCGTGGATGGTCGGCGCGGACGTGGTCATGGGCGAGCTCCTGTCGCGCGGGCCGGGCTTAGAGAGGCGGGTCGTCGCGGCGCGCCAGGCGGGCGCTCGCGACGTGGGCGAAGCGTAGCACGAGATGCTTGCGCCGGGCGGCCGACAGCGGCGTCGCCGGGCCGTCGCGCAGCACGTGGGCGTCGTAGGCGTCGGCGACCATCAGGCCGACCTCGGCGGGCAGCAGCGCCTGGGGGAAGTCGGGTCCGACCGCGAAGGCGAAGCGGTCGCAGAACTCGAGGTAGTCCTGCCATTTCTGGTCGGCGCGGAAGTCGGCGACCGAGCTCTTGATCTCGACCACGAGGATCTCGCCGCGCCGGTCGAGCGCCATCACGTCGACCCGCCGGCCGGTCGCCAGGGTGACCTCGGTGAGGGTGGCGTAGCCGAGTTCGGCGAGCACCCGGCAGACGCCCCGGCAGATCGCCGCAGCACCGGCCAGCGGCTCGCCGGGGTCGGCCGCCGGGGTCTCGGCAAGCCCCGTCGGGAGCGGCGCGGCGCGGCTCATAGTTGCCGTTTCGTTCGCATCGCGCCATGGTGCGGCGGTGGCCGCCGCGCTGTCAATCGACTGTACCCAAGTCCTTGGCGGCGTTGTTCAATGCCGCGCCCCGCGGTTTTGCGTTATGGTGGCAGGGCACGACGCCGGGTGGTCGAGGTGGACGACGCGGAACGCAACGAGACGCCGGACTTGGCCATCCTGCTGGATGCGATGGCGGCGGTCGTCGGCGAGGTCAGCAAGGTCTATCAGGCGGTCAAGCGCGCGGTCGACAGCGGCGACGCCACGGACTACCGGCGCGCGCTCGGCGCCTTCGACGGCCTGCCGGCCTGGCAGAAAGAGCGCATCCTGCGGGTCGCCATGGCGCGCGCCGAGGAAGTCGCCAAGCCCGAGGAGGAGCCGCCGGAGGAGCTTCCCCAGGACCAGGGGCTCGATCCGCTGCCCGACGTGGCACGCGAGCCCGAGGCCGACGCCGCACCGGCGCCACGTGCCCAGCTCGACTGAGCGGGAGTTTGAAGTCTTTTTCGCTCGCGCGGGCTACGCCCGCTGCCGCTAGCCGCGCGACTCGATTTTCAGGATCTGGCCGTCCTTGCGGTCGAGCAGGACGCGGCACGGCCCGCCGCCCGATCCGGGCTGGCCTTCGACGGTCCAGATGCCGTCCTGGAGCCGGGCGATGGGGCGCTCGGCGAGCACACAGCCGTGGCTCGGGTCGGCGAGCACCATCTCGGCCAGCCGCACCGCGGTGCGCGCATCCGGCACCATGCCGTGGGTGCGATAGAAGCTGGTCTCTTCGGTCGACATCACGTGCAGGCCGAGCAGGACCGCGACCAGGGCGACGCCGCCAATCGCCAGCGACCGGGCCGGGCCGGGCAGCGTGCGCGAGGTCGACGGGTGCGAGAGCGAAGCCATGACGGGAAGCTTAAATCGATGCGGCGCGGCCGGATGTGATGCACCTCACACGGGGTGCGAATTTGCCGCGATGGTGCGCGCGAAGTATGAAGGCTTCGTGGGTTTTGGGGCGCGCGCCGGTTAGGCTTGATGATCTAGCGGCGTGCCAGCAGTCGCGCTCGAGACATGGAGGACGCTATGGCAGAGGCATCGCCGCGCAAGGTCGCGCTGGTCACCGGCGGCGCGCGCGGCATCGGGCGCGGCTGCGCGCTCGAGCTCGCGCGCGCCGGCTTCGGCATCGCGCTGGTCGATCTCCTGGCGCCG
>JACQAI010000592.1 GCA_016195115.1 Pseudomonadota bacterium | reverse complement strand
GCGGCGGCGTCCATCAGGGCGACCCGCACTGCCGCGGGAGATGCCGCTGCGCAAGGGAAAATCTCCAGCCAATCGCTCGCCTGCGCGGCGGCCTCTGCCGGAGGGACGATGTTCTTCCGCGTGACCGCGGCGTAGAACTCGGACAGTGCCTGCAGGGTCAGACAACAATCGCGCTCGGCCGCGCGGTCGACGATCTCGATGGCGAGACGATGTTTTGCGCCGGCCGCATTGTCGACGCTGTAGACGAGGATATTGGTGTCGAGCGTGAAGCGACCGCTACCGCCGCTCATGGAGCGCCGCGCGATCGAGGCGACCGGCGCGCAGCGGCCAGCCCTTTTCCATGCGGCGGCGCGCCCGCGCGCGCGCCGCCTGCTGATCCGGCCTCAAGACGCGTCGGCCCGTGATCGGCACGAGGCGGGCGACCGGCTCGCCGTTGCGCGTGATCAGGTACTCCTCGCCGGCCTCAACCTCCCGAACGCAACGGGCGAACGACTGGTTGGCGTCGCGTAGCGTGATGATCTTGCTCATGAAGAACATGTAGCACGCTGACGTGCTACAATCAAGCTGCGCCGTCAGGGCCGGCCCAGTGCGACAAGCAGCTCGGCTGTCGGCACGACGCGGATGGAGCGCTTCGAGATGAGGTTGCTCCACACCCAATTGTGATGGCGGATCACCGCCGGGGCATCGAGATGGGGTCGATCGCTCACCGTGTGGCCGTCGCTGACGACGACGACAACGTGATCATGCGAGACGGTCGATCGGACCGTCGCGTCGACGCAGAAATCGGTCGCCCATCCCGCGATCAAGACGCGCGCCGGGGCGACCTCTTCCAAAATTGCTTGCAGAGCGGTTCCGGCAAACGGATCGTTCAGCGTCTTTTGGACCACGACGTCGCTGGGGTGGCGGTCCAATTCCGGCAGGAATAGCCAACCCGGCCGGTTCGGCTCGAAGGCGTCTCCGGCGCCGCCGCAGTGTTGTATCCAGACGACCGTGCCGGATCGGCGCCGCACCATGGCGGTGAGGCGGTTGATGCGGTCAAGGACGTTCGGCAAGTCGTGTTTCGGCGCCCCGTCGCGCAGTCCAACCTGCATATCGACGACGATCATTGCGTCCATGGTGCCGCCGATCGCGCGACGCGGCCGCGGCTCACGCCGCCTGCTTGCTCAGCGTCTTGGTGCGGTAGTCGATGAAGCGCCAGGCGAGGCTGGCGGCGAAGCGATGCAGCTTGCCCTGCGGGTCGAGCCCGACCGCCTTGAAGATCATCGCCATGCCGCGCTCGACGTGATGCGGCTTGTAAAAGGCGTAAGCGCGGCTGGCGTAGGCGCGGCTGCAGGTGCGCCGATCGTACGCGCCGATGCCGCCGTTGGCGGCGTAGTAGGCGTAGGCGAGCTCGTCGTCCTCGGACTCGGCGACGCGGCCCGCGGCGACGCGCAGGCGGCCCCAGCCGGTCAGCCGCTCGGCCTCGAGGTAGCGCTGGAGGTTGGCGTAGAACAGCTTGTAGTGACGCAGCTCGTCGGCAGCGATGCGCCGACAGATCTCGTGCAGCACCGGCTCATCGGTGCCGTCCTTGATCGCGGTGTACCAGGAGCTGGTGCCGGTCTCGACGATGCAGCGCGCGATCAGCTCGCCGGCACGGCTGCCGCGCACCGACTCCTCGGCGTCGAGCGGCAGCTTGAAGCCGTCGGTGAAGCGCCGGAACGCGGTGTCGAAATCGAACGCCGGATCGGCGAGCTCGGCCCAGCGGCGCAGCGCGCGACCGTGCTGGACTTCCTCGCGCGCCCAGCGGCGCGCCGCCTGCTGGAACGCGGGGTCGTCGGCGAAGACGTTGCACAGGTAGACGGCGTAGTCCTCGCCGTTATGCTCGACGAGGCTCGCCGCTTTGACGACCTTGACGGTCTCGGGATCGACCTTGATCGGATCGAACCGATCCCAGGGGATGTCGTCCAACGTCCAGGCCATTATCCGCACCCGGTGTGCCGTTCCTGCCTCATAACCCGACCCCGACCAGGGTTCAAGCCCGCGCAGCTCATCTGGCTCGACGCCCGGCCAAGTCCCTAGGTTCCGGCAGCGGGCAGGAAAACCAAGGGCTTGTATGAAGACGGGCCCGGCCGCCGATCGCCGGGTGCGGCGGCTTGTCATATCGCATATGATGTTATATCATCCGTGATGTGAGGCTCGTGCTCGATACCGCCGCCGTGGTTGCCGCGATGCGTAGCCCGGCGGGCGCATCGGCCGAGCTTCTCAGGCGAGCCCGTCGCGCCGCCGTCACGCTGCTGGCAAGCGTGCCGCTCGTTATCGAATACGAAGCGGTTTGCAGCCGTGCCGAACATCGGCTTGCTGCGGGCTTCACGGAGGAGGATCTCAAAACGTTCTTGGACGCGATCATCGATCTCGTTGAACCGGTCGAACCGCATTTCTTGTGGCGGCCGCAGCTCAGAGATCCGGGCGACGAACTCGTGCTCGAGGCCGCGGTCAATGGCCGCGCGCAGGTGATCGCAACCTTCAACGTTCGCGACTTCTTGCCGGCAGCGGCACGCTTTGGGATCGCGGCGCTGACGCCGAGCGAGACCATACGGAGGATTCGATGAAGACGACGACTAGCACGTACCCACTCCGGCTCCCGGCATCGATCAAGGCGGAGGCCGAGCGCCTGGCTCTCCAAGAAGGCACAAGCCTGAACCAATTCGTCGCGACGGCGGTCGCGGAGAAGGTGGCGACGCTGCGTACGGCGGACTTCTTCGCCGAGCGCAAGGGCCGCACGAACTGGCCGGCATTCGACCGGCTGATCAACCGCGACGGCGGCGAGCCACCCACACCGGGCGACGAGTTGCCGGCGAAGCGAAAGCGACCGTCCGCGAAGCCTAGGCCGCTTTCTGGTCGAGCGCGGCGAGCATGGCCTGGTTGAGCTCGAGCTCGGCCAGGATGCCGCCCGCGGCGCCGCCGCCGGTCGAACGCGCCAGGTCGGCGACGTTCTTCAGCTCCTCGATGCGCTCGACCACCTTGGCGCGATCGAGCTCGCCGACCGGGGCCGCGGTCTCGGCGAGCACGACGCAGCGCTCCTGCGTCACCTCGGCGAAGCCGCCGCCGACGAAGATGCGCTCGGTGATCCGGCCGTCGTCCCAGACGTCGATCACGCCGGGCTTCAGGGTGGCGATGAACGGCGCGTGGCCGATCAGCGCCGCGAACAGGCCCTCGCTGCCGGGCACCACGACCATGTCGACCGGCTGCGAGAGCAGCAGGCGCTCGGGCGACACCAGCTCGAAGGTGGTCTTGCCGGGAGGCTGAACCGCCATGGCTCAGGCCGCCTCGGACGCCATCTTCTTGGCCTTCTCGACCGCCTCGTCGATCGTGCCGACCATGTAGAACGACGCCTCCGGCATGTCGTCGTACTCGCCCGCGACGATGCCCTTGAAGCCGCGGATCGTCTCCTCGAGCGGCACCAGCACGCCGGGCGTGCCGGTGAACACCTCGGCGACGTGGAACGGTTGCGACAGGAAGCGCTGGATCTTGC
>JACQAI010000591.1 GCA_016195115.1 Pseudomonadota bacterium | reverse complement strand
CTGCAGGGCAAGGGCTGGGACTATCATTTCTTCGCCGCCCGCGCCGCCCTGGTGCTGACCTTCGCCGCCGTCGCGGCTACCGGCTTCGCGCGCCTCGCGGTTGCGTACCCGGCGCTGCGCGCGCCGCGCGGGCTGGCGCCGCTCGGCGTGGTCGGCGCCCTGATGGCGGCGCTGTTCGCGTTCTCGGGCGTGCTCAATCCGCCGTTCAAGGGGCCGCGCAACTTCGTCAACACCGCGGCGAGCCGCTTCCTGCCGGTGGTCGAGGCGCACGGCGCCGGCCAGCCGGTGCTGTGGCTGACGACCTCGATCTATCCGCAGTTCCCGGTGCTGACCTACACCGACAGCCGGCTCGCCATGCCGTTCATGAGCCTGTGGGTGCTGCCCTCGGTCTACGGCGCCGACAGCGCGCGTGGCGGCACCATGCTGTATCACGCGCCGGCGGCGATGAACCGGTCGGAGCGGCTGGTGTGGCGCGGCGTGATCGACGGCTTCACGCGCAGCCGTCCGGCGCTCGTGCTGGTCGAGGACGCGCGGCGCGAGGGCGCGTTCCGCGGCTTGGCCTTCGACTATCTCGCGTATTTCGGCCGCGACCCCGGGTTCGCCGCCGAGTGGGCGAACTACGCGCTGCTGACCACGGTCGACAACGTCAGCATCTATCGCCGGCAGTAACGGCGGTAGGGGCGGAGCCCCCCTGAACGCGCGCTTACGCCGGCGCGGCGAGCGGCGCCGGACCGTCGACCGTGACGCGGTTGCGGCCGCCCTGCTTGGAAACGTAGAGCGCCTTGTCGGCGCGCTCGACGATATGGTCGAACGCCTCGCCGCTGGCATAGGTCGACACGCCGATGCTGACGGTGAAGCGCACCACGCCCTTGTCGCTCGGTACCTCGACCTTCTCGACGGCTTCGCGAATACGCTCGGCGACCACGCGCGCGCCCTCGGTCGGGGTATGCGGCAGGGTCAGGACGAACTCCTCGCCGCCGTAGCGCGCCAGGAGGTCGTGCGGCCGCAGCGCGTTGCTGCAGATGTCGGC
The DNA here is from genome assembly GCA_016195115.1 of Pseudomonadota bacterium. Taxonomy (GTDB): domain Bacteria; phylum Pseudomonadota; class Alphaproteobacteria; order Elsterales; family Elsteraceae; genus JACQAI01. Next base: position 3,787 of record JACQAI010000591.1, on the reverse strand, counting down.
GAGCGCCTTGATCGCCAGGTCGCCGACCGGGTGGCCAAAGGTGTCGTTGATCTTCTTGAAGTGGTCGATGTCGAGCATCAGGACCGAGAACGGATTGCCGTGCCGGCGCGCCCGCGTCTCCTCCTTGCCCGAGAGGTCCATGAACGACCGCCGGTTGAGCAGCCCGGTCAACGGATCGGTCATCGACTGCATCAGCAGCGCGCGCTCGTATTCCGACAGCTTGCTGAGGCACACCATGGCGCCCAGGAGCACGATGATCGAGAACGTGCGGTTGGTGACGCCGTCCCAGATGTCGGCCGGTGGGTCGAGGACATAGCCCGCGATCGTGTAGAACACGCACAGGCCGCAGACGATCTGCAGCACGTAGCGCCTGCGCAGCCGATAGAGGCAGATCAGCGCCAGCGGGTAGAGCTGCGCCTCGTTGGTGTCGACAGTGGAGATCTGGTCGGAGACGAACAGCAGCGTGCTGAACACGACCGCCGCAGCGATGCGGGTGATGTCCGACGTCACGAAGGATGGCAGGGCCACTACGCGATCTTTCCTAGGCGCAATTGCAGTAGGCGCGCCCCCAGAATAGCGAAATTCGCGCTGCCGAGACAGCGCCATTTGGTAAGATTGTCGCGATCGAGCGGTGCGCGCGGCACCGCTGCGGGCCCCGCGATCAGGCGGGCGAGACCTGCGGCTCGGGGCCCGGCGCCAGGCAGACGCGGTTGCGTCCCGAGGTCTTCGCCTGGTAGAGCGCCTGGTCGGCGCGGCCGATGATCTCTTCGAGCAGCGAGCGCTTGAAGAAGGTGCAGACCCCGATGCTGACGGTGAACTTGAGCACGCCCTTCTCGGTCGCCAGCTCGATCTGCGTCACCGACTCGCGCAGGCGTTCGGCGACCTTGGCGGCGCCCGGCTGATCGGTATGGGTCAGCGTGATGATGAATTCCTCGCCGCCGTAGCGCGCCAACAAGTCCGTGGGCCGCAGCGCTTTCTGGCACGCGTCCGACATCGCCTGGATCGCCAGGTCGCCGACCTGATGGCCGTGGGTGTCGTTAACCCGCTTGAAATGATCGATATCGATCATCAGCACCGAATACACCGCGTTGTAGCGCTCGGCGCGGCGCTGCTCGCGCGACATCAACTCCATGAAATGGCGGCGGTTGAGCGTGCCGGTCAGCGGGTCGGTGGTCGCCAGACGCTTGAGCACGCTCTCCGACAGCGAGTTGCGGTAGAGCAGGAAGCTCACCGAGTAGAGCACGAGAGTCGCGATCACGCGGTTGAAGATGACATTGTCGGCGTCGACGTAGTGCAACTCGTAGTAGCCGGCGACCGCGTTCAGGACGGTGCACAATAGACAGAATGCGATATGAACCGCCGGGCTGCGGATCGAATAGAGCAGACCGCATACCGAAACGTAGAGCATCGCCGCGACCAGATCGGCCTCGGTGACCAAGTCGACATAGAAGATGATGGCAACCGCGCTCAGCGCGAACGCGAGCCGACTGGTCAGCCCGAACCGTTCGTTGAATCGCTCCAATAGCGCGTCGATTTGCATGGTCGGTTAATACAGAGTTTGCCTAGCAAATACAATCAAATCTTCCGATGATTGCGTTCGATCATGATCAATAAAATGCCGGAAAAATCCTTCCCAGCGTTCGGCCCGACGCGGCGCGCGCCGGCCCTGCAGGATGGCGACGCGGTCGGTGTCGTGGCACCCGCGCGCTGGGTCGAAGCCGCGGAGATCGAGGGCGCGCCGGCGGCCCTCCTGGGCGACCGTTTCGCCATACGGCTTGCACCCCAACTCGCCCTCCGGTTGCACCAATTCGCCGGCAGCGACGCCGACCGGGCGCGCGGCCTCGAGGCCATGTTCGCCGATCCGGCGATCAAGGCGATCGTCTGCGCTAAGGGAGGTTACGGTTCGCCCCGCATCGTGGATGCGCTCGACTACGAATTGATCGCCCGCAACCCGAAGCGCTTCGTCGGCTACAGCGACATCACCGCGCTGCTGCTCGGCATCGCCCAGCACGCCGGGCTCGAGACCTATCACGGGCCGATGCTCGCCGACGTTGCGACCGGCCTCGACGAGACGACCAGGGCGCACCTCATGGCGACGCTGACCGACACGCCCGCGCCGGCGGCGGCCGAGACGCTCCTCATGCGCGCCACCGTGCTGCGCGCGGGCCGCGCCGAGGGGCGGCTGATCGGCGGCAACCTGACCCTGCTCGCCAACATGATCGGCACCCGCACCGACTTCGATACCACGGGCACGATCTTCTTCCTCGAGGATGTCGACGAACCGCTCTACAACCTCGACCGCATGCTGGTGCATCTCAAGCGCGCGGGAAAGTTCGCGGCGATCGCGGCGCTGGTGATCGGCGAACTGCGCGACATCGGGGACGGTGCCGTGCCGTTCGGCGTGACGGTCGAGCAGATGGCGCTCGAGCTGGTCGGCGACGCCGCGATCCCGATCGTCGCCAACTTCCCGTGCGGCCACACTCCGTATCAGCTGACCCTGCCGATCGGCGCGTCGGCACGCCTCGAGTGCACCGCCGGGCGCATCAGCCGGTTCGACGTGCTGTGAGCGCGCCGCCGCCTCCCGAGGAGATCCCGCCATCGACAGCGTGATCGTCTGTCTCGCCATCCTGGGCGCGCTCGCGGTCGGCGTCGTCAGCCCCGGCCCGAGCTTCGTCCTGATCGTGCGCATGGCGCTCGCGGTGTCGCGCCGCGCCGGCATCGCCGCGGCGCTCGGCATGGGCTTGGGCGGCGTGGTGTTTGCCGGCCTGGCATTGCTCGGCCTGCACGCCGTGCTGGTGCAGGCGGGCTGGCTCTATCTCGCCGTCAAGCTGTGCGGTGCCGCCTACCTCCTCCACCTCGCGGTCGGCCTGTGGCGCGGCGCCGACCGACCGATCGCGGTCGTGCCGACCGACGCTGTGCGGCGCGCGACCGGCGGCTTCGCGCGCAGCGTCTGGATCGGCCTCGCGACCCAGGTGAGCAATCCCAAGACGACGATCGTCTACGCCAGCGTGTTCGCCGCGCTGCTGCCGCCGGCGCCGCCGACGTGGCTGCTGGTCGCGCTGCCGCCCCTGGTGTTCGTGCTCGAGGCCGGTTGGTACACCATCGTCGCCCTGACCTTCTCGGCGGCGCGACCGCGCGCGCTCTACGGCCGCGCCAAGTCCACGATCGACCGTCTCGCCGGCGCCATCATGGGCGCGCTCGGCGTCCGGCTGATCGTCGAGAGCGTGCGGCCCGGCTGAGTTTGGCGCTCGCGCCTGCGGCTGCCGCGGGCGTCCCGCGGGTCGCGCGGCGGCGCGCCGCCACGAACGCGCCGAGGGCCTGCCAGGGCGCCGCGCTCCAGTGGCTGCGTGCGCGGCCCGACGGCGACGGCAGCACGAACCACGCGAGGCCGAACAACGTGTCGGCCTGGCGGCCATAGTCGACCGGACGGCCGAAGAAATTGCGCGCCGCGGTCTTGCTCGTGAAGGCGACCGCGGCGGGCGCGAGACGCGCGAGCTTGGCGCTGAGACCGGCGACGTCGAAGGCGCTCGGCGTCAACTCGGCGTCGCTGCCCCACTCCGTCTTGTTGAGATCGGTCAGGCCGATGCCGAACGCGAGCACCGTCGGATATTCTGTCGGAGCCAAGCGACGCGGCGTCAGGCCGACCGCGTGCAAGGTCGGCCAGAACAGGTTTCCCGGGGTCGCGTAATAGGCGCCGGCTTGCATGGAGATCCGGCTCGGCGCGGTGCCGCACAGCACCAGATCGAGGCCGGGCGCCAGCACGTCGGGCAGGATCGGCGGCGCCGTG
>JACQAI010000590.1 GCA_016195115.1 Pseudomonadota bacterium | reverse complement strand
GCGCGACCCGCCGGCGTGGCGACCGCCACGGCCGCCCGCAGCGCCGCCGTCGCCGCTGCGGCGAATCGATTCGGTGACCAAGCGCGGGGCGGGTTGCGCACCGCCGCCCACCCGGTTACACGGACGCCCACCTTGGGCGATGGGCGCGTCATGACCAGCGATCAACCGGGCTGCATCCTCTCGATCTACAATCAGAAAGGCGGCATCGCGAAGACCACCACCAGCGTCAACCTGGCGATGTGCCTGGCGGCGCACGGCCGCTCGGTGTTGCTGGTCGATCTCGACGCCCAGGGCAACGCGACGCGCAGCCTCGGCTACGAGGGCAGCCCCCTGCGCAGCCTGCAGGACCTGCTGAGCGGCACCGGCACGGCCGAGGAGGCGATCGGGCCGACCCGCTTCGAGCGCGTGTCGCTGCTGCCGTCCTCGGTCAGCCTGGCCAACATCGAGACGCGGCTCGGCAGCGAGCTGCGCTCGCAGAAGTCGATCAGCGAGCTGATCTACAATTCCGAGCTTTCCTACGACTTCCTGATCTTCGACTGTCCGCCGGCGTTCGGCCTGTTGTCGGCCAACGCGCTGACCGCCTCGCACTCGGTGCTGATTCCGGTGACGCCGACCGCGTTCGCCTATGACGGGCTGCAGCGCACCTTCGACGTCGTCCAGAAGATCCAGGCCGGGCTCAACCGAAACCTGAGGCTAGACGGCATTCTCCTCACGATGATGGAGAACGACAACATCAGCCGGCATTTCGCCAATCTGCTGCGCAAGGAATATCGCAGCCACGTGTTCGATCTCGAGATCCCGCGCGATCGCGAGATCGTCAAGGCGGCGCTGCGCCGCCTGCCGGTCTGCGCGTTCAATCCCCACGCGCTGTCGTCGCAGAACTATCTCTCGGTGACCGAGGAGTTCTTGAGCCGGCGCCGCGCGCGCGCCGCGGCCGCGGCGCTGCCGGCGACCCAGGAGATCGTGCTGACCCACGACAAGGCGCTCGACACGCTCGAGCGCTTCCGCAACGAGACCGCCACGCTCGCCCAGGCGCGCCCCGCCGGCGCGACCGGCGCGGCGCCGGACGACGCCCCCGCGGTGCACGCGATAAGACCGCTGCCGCCGGCGCTCAAGCTCGGCATGAGCCACCTCGCGGTCGCGGTCGCCGGCGTCGTGCTCGGCGCCATGCTCGGGCCGCGCCTCCTCGACATCGCCTCGCACGCCGCGGCGCTGCTCCACTGAACGAAAAAGCCCCGCCGAAGCGGGGCTTTCCGTGGCGTGCCGACCGCCGCGTCAGGCCTTCTTGTTGCGCGCCGCGCGGGTCGCCCGCACCATGAAATTGTCGTAGGTGCTCTCGGCGACCTGGAACCACTCGTACTCCTCGTCGAGGAACTTCTTGTACGAGTCGTACACCTTCTTGAACTTGGCGTTCTTGGCCGACGTCTCGGCAAAGACGGTCTGCGCCGCCTTGTAGCAGGCGTCCATGATCTCGGCCGGGAACGCGCGCAGCTGCGCGCCGCCGGCGAGCAGGCGCTTGAGCGCGTCGGGATTCTGCGCGTCGTACTTGCCGATCATCCAGGTATTGGCCTCGGCGCACGCGGTCTCGAGGATCGTCTGGTAGGCCTTGGGCAGCGTGTTCCACTTGTCGAGCCCGACGTAGCTCGAGATCTGCGTGCCGCCTTCCCACCAGCCCGGGTAGTAGTAGAACTTCGCGACCTTGTAGAAGCCGAGTTTTTCGTCATCGTACGGGCCCACCCACTCGGCGGCGTCGATCGTGCCCTTCTCGAGCGACGGATAGATGTCGCCGCCGGGGATCTGCTGGGGAATCACGCCGAGCTTGTCGAGCACCTGGCCGGCGAAGCCGCCGATGCGGAACTTGAGCCCCTTGAGGTCGGCGACGGTCTTGATCTCCTTGCGGAACCAGCCGCCCATCTGGGCGCCGGTGTTGCCGGTCGGGATATTGTAGACGTTGTAGTCCTTGTAGAACTCGCGCAGCAGCTCGGCGCCGCCGCCGTGCGTCCACCAGGCGTTCTGCTGGCGCGTGTTCATGCCGAACGGCACCGTGCAATCGAGTGCGAAGGTGATGTCCTTGCCGATGAAGTAGTAGGCCGCGGTGTGCGCCATCTCGACCGTGCCGTTCTGCACCGCGTCGAGCACCTGGAACGGCGGCACGATCTCGCCGGCGGCGAAGGTGCGGATCTGGAACTTGTTGTCGGTCGCCTCGGCGACGCGCTTGGCCATGTGGTCGGAGCCGCCGAACAGCGTGTCCAGGCTCTTCGGGAAGCTCGACGCGAGCCGCCACTTGAGCTCCGGCATGCTCTGCGCGATCGCCGGTGCGGCGATCGTCGTCGCGGCCGCGGCACCGAGCCCGGCGCGGGTGAGGAACTGACGACGCTTCAATGACTTCGCATCGGACTTGGCCATGGGGGACCCTCCCTGACGGCTGGTTGTCGGGTTGGCCGCACCATAACCGATGCACGGGCCGAATTCGACAGCCGGGCCGGCGCCGGGCGTGGGCGCGGCAACCTGCCGCGATCAGGCCCCGCGGCGTCCCGCCGCCATCAAACCTTCGCCGGCGGTATCCGCCACCCGATGCCGACCCGGCGGCCATCGTGGCCGGCGCGCACCTTCTGCTTGAGCAGCGCCGGCGGCCGGAAGCGCTCGCCGTAGGCCTCGTGCAGGATCTCCTGGACCTGCAGGCACAGGCTCGAGCTGACTAGGTCCATCAGCTCGAACGGGCCGACCGCGTGGCCGAGCCCGAGCCGGCACGCGGTGTCGAACTCCTCGGCGCCGACCACGCCTTCCTCGACCAGGCGCACCGCCTCGATCATGAAGGCGTGGAGCGCGCGGTTGACCGCGAAGCCGGCGACGTCCTTGACGCGGATCGGCACCTTGTCGGCATCGCGGCACAGCCGGGTCGTGGTTGCGACCGTCTCCTCGCTGGTGTCGAACGCCGGGATGACCTCGACCAGCTTCATGCGCGACACCGGCGAGAAATAGTTCGTGCCGATGAAGCGCGGCCGGCGCGCCGGCGCCACCGCGGCGGCCAGGCTCGAGATCGGCAGGGTCGAGGTGTTGCTGGCGAAGATGCAGTGCGGCCGCGCGACCGCGTCGAGCGCGCGCCACGCCGCGGCCTTGACGGCCTCGTCCTCGAACACCGCCTCGGTGATGGCGTCGCACTCGGCGAAGCGCGCCAGCTCGGTCGTGGTCTCGAGCCGGTCGAGCGCGCCGTCGGCCCGGGCCGCCGCGACGAAGCCGCGCTTCAGCCCCTTGTCGACGATGTCGGCCAGCCGCGCCCGCGCCGCCTCCAGCTTGTCCTCCGACACGTCATTGAGCAGCACGCGGTGCCCCGCCAGCGCATAGACCAGCGCGATCTCCGCGCCCATCAAGCCGGCGCCGACCACGCCGATCACCTCTGCCGCCACGCTTGCCTCCCTCGCCCAACCAGCCGGCGGCCAGGTTGTCGGCGCGCGGGCTTTTCGATACTTCTAGCGGCAGGGGCGAAGCCCCGCGAGCGCATAAAGCAAAGCGCGGCGGGTCTTGGCACCGCGCTGGGGATGCTGGTCGCGCTCGCGGGCGCTGCGCGCCCTGCCGCGCTACGCCATAGCACCCCCGCCGCAGACGGGGAACAGGGAGGTGGCGTCATGCTGCGCGGCTTGATGATGGACCGGCCGCTGCTGGTCTCGTCGCTGATCGACTACGCGGCGCGCTATCACGGCGGCACCGAGATCGTGTCGCGCACGATCGAGGGGCCGATCCACCGCTACAGCTATGCCGACGCCCTGCCGCGTACCAAGCAGCTGGCCAACGCGCTACGCCGCCTCGGCATGAAGCCGGGCGACCGCATCGGCACGCTCGGCTGGAACGGCTTTCGCCACTTCGAGCTCTATTACGGCATCTCGGGCATCGGCCTGGTCTGCCACACCATCAATCCCCGGCTGTTCACCGACCAGATCACCTACATCGTCAACCACGCCGCCGATCGGCTGCTGTTCGTCGACCTCACCTTCGTGCCGCTGGTCGAGAAGCTGGTCAACCAGCTGTCCCCGGTCGAGGCGGTCGTGATCATGACGGATCGTGCGCACATGCCGCAGACCACCTTGCCCAAGGTGCTGTGCTACGAGGACCTGCTGGCCGCCGAGTCGGACGAACTCACGTGGCCGGAGTTCGACGAGAACGACGCCTCGTCGCTGTGCTACACCTCGGGCACCACCGGCAATCCCAAGGGCGTGCTCTACAGCCATCGCTCGACCGTGCTGCACGGCCTGGTTACGGCGCTGGCGATGGAGATGACCAACCGCGACGTCATCTGCCCGATCGTGCCGATGTTCCACGCCAATGCCTGGGCGATCCCCTATCTGGCACCGATGTGCGGCGCCAAGCTGGTGCTGCCCGGCGCGGCCTACGACGGCGCCAGCCTGCACGCGCTGTTCGAGGCCGAGGGCGTGACCTCGACCTCGGGCGTGCCGACGGTGTGGCTCGCCCTGCTGCGCCACATGGAGGACAACAAGCTCACGTTCAGCACCTTGAAGCGCCTCCTCGTCGGCGGCTCGGCGGTGCCGCTCGCCATGGTGAAGAGCTTCGAGGAGACCCACGGCGTGCGCGCGACCCACGGCTGGGGCATGACCGAGATGAGCCCGGTCGGCAGCCTCGTGATGCTGTCGGGCAAGCTGCTCGACCTGCCCAAGGAGCGCCAATACGACTACAAGCTGAAGCAGGGTCGCGCGCTCTATTGCGTCGACATGAAGCTGGTCGACGCCGAGGGCAACGAGGTCGCGCACGATGGCGCGTCGCGCGGTGAGCTGCTGGTGCGCGGGCCGTGGGTGATCAGCGGCTACTACAACGACCAGGCGGCGACCGACGCGGCGTTCGACAAGGACGGCTGGTTCCGCACCGGCGACGTCTGCACGATCTGTCCGGAAGGATTTTTACAGGTCGTCGATCGCCACAAGGACGTCATCAAGTCGGGCGGCGAGTGGATCAGCTCGATCGACATCGAGAACATGATGATCGGCCATCCCGACATCGCCGAAGCCGCGGTGATCGGCCTGCCGCATCCGAAATGGGCCGAGCGTCCGTTATTGATCGTGGTGCCCAAAGCGGGCCGCACGCCGACCCGCGAGGCGGTGCTCGACTATCTGTCGGAGCGCCTGGCCAAGTGGATGCTGCCCGACGACGTCGTGTTCGTCCCCGAGCTGCCCCACACCGCCACCGGCAAGCTGCAGAAGACCAAGCTGCGCGAGCAGTTCCGCGACCACAAGCTCCCGACCGCGTGAAGCACTGCAGCTTGTCTCCCGGACCGTAACGCGTTACACTCTGTCACGCGTTACACGGGAGATCGCCATGGTGCCACCGGCGGAGCGGATGCGAAAGATGCGCGCGCGTCGACGGGCGCTGGGCGTGCGCGAGCTGCGCCTGGTTGTGCCGGACGCACGGTCCAAGACGGTCAGGCGGCGCATCGCGCGCCAGGTGGCGCGCCTCAAGCCCGCGAGTGAACGGGACGCCTTGGCGTGGATCGAAGCGGTTTCCGAGTTCGATGAGGCGCGGTGACGTGGTGCTGGTCGCGGCTGCCGGCGACTACGGCAAGCCACGACCGGCGGTGATCGTGCAGACCGATGCGTTTCCCGACACCCATGCATCGGTTATCGTCTGCCAGATGACCTCCGACATCGCCGACGCGCCGCCCTTTCGCGTCGCCATCGCGCCGAGCGCCGAAAACGGCCTGCGGCTCGAGTCTCAAGTGATGGCCGACAAGCCCGTCACGATCCGGCGCAATCGCATCAGCCGGCAGATCGGTCGCCTCGGCGCAGACGACATGACACGACTCAACGCCGCGCTGGCGTTCGTCATGGGCCTCGCCGACTAACGCGTCGCACAAGCTGCCAACGGTGTGGCCCTGGCGATCCGAAGTTTTTAGCACGGAGGGCGCAG
>JACQAI010000589.1 GCA_016195115.1 Pseudomonadota bacterium | reverse complement strand
TGCGCGAGATAGGGCGCACCCTTGAGGCCGCCGGGCGGCTTGCGCGTGACCATCTTGACCGAGCGGATCTCGCCCTCGGCGGCAGCACGCACGGCATCGAGCCCGAGCAAGGCACCCGTCGGAACAATGAGTCGCGCGCCGGTCTCTCGGGCGCGCTCGATCAGATCGCCGCGCTCGAGCAGCGCGCCGACGCTGAGCGGCAGCACGATACGGCCGCGCGCGATCGCCGGCTCCATGATGGCGCCGAATTCCTTCGACGGGCAGCACTCGACGACGATGTCGCACAGCTCGGCGAGGCCGGCGAGGTCGACCACCGCGGGCTTGCTTTTGAACGATGCGACCCGTTGCGCGGCGCTCGCCTTGTCGCGCGCCGAGACCGCCTTGAGCACGAGGCCCGGAATGCCGGCGTCGAGCGCCTTGGCGACCGCCAGCCCGATCGCGCCCAACCCGCCGACGCCGACGGTCAGAGGCTTGGCCGGGTTCATGCGCCGGTCCTGTGGATAACGCCGATCACGAGGCGACCGTAGGGGGATCGCCGAACCGGTGCAAGTCCGTCAGCCGGCGTGCGCCAAGCGCTCCGCGATCGCCGTATGGCCGTGCTCGCGCGCCAAGTCGAGGGCGGTCTTGCCGTGGTCGTTGGCCAGGGTCCAATCGGCGCCGGCGGCGAGCAGCAGCTGGACCGCGGCCGCCATGCCGTTGGCGCTGGCGAGCATCAGGGGTGTCCAGCCGCCGCCCTGGCGGGCATCGAGGTCTCGTGTGGCGGCGATCAGGGCGCGCACGACCTCGGCCTTCTCGGTGCGGCCCGCGCAGGCGGCGTGCAGCGGCAGATTGTGCTCGAAGGCGCGCGACCACAGCGCCGCATCGGCGCCGCGCGCCAGCAGCAGCGTCACCGTCGACGGGCGCCCGAAGAACGCCGCCAGATGCAGCGCCGTCCAGCCGTCGGGCGACAGCAGATGCAGCGCCGCCGGCGAGCGCTCGAGCGCCGCCGCGACCGCTGCATCGTCGCCCAGCGCCGCGGCCTCGTGCAGCGGCAGCGCCTCGTCGCGCGCCAGCAGCGCATCAAGGTTGCGCTTGAGACCGTTATAGAGACAGTGCAGCACCAGCGAGACGCCGTCGCGGTCGCGCAGCGCGAACGGCGACGCACCCGAGGGCAGGGCGGCGAGCAGCCGCGTCGGATCGTCGTCCTGGGTCGCGGCGAAGACGGCAGCGACGTCGATCATCGTCAGTCGCAGGTCAGCACGATCTTGCCGGGGTACTTGCGCGACAGCAGCGCGGTCAGCGCGTCGCCGGCTTTTTCCAGCGGGAAGGTGGCGCCGATCACCGGCTTGAGCTTGCCGGCCTGCCACCACTGGGTGAGCTCGATCAGCCATTGCTTGGCGAGCGCCGGCTCGCGCACCGCCTGGGCGCCGTAGACCACGCCGATCACCGAGATGTTCTTGACCAGGATGATGTTGGCGGGCACCGCCGGGATGCGGCCCGATGCAAAGCCGATCACCAGCATGCGGGCTTCCCAATTGACCGCGCGCAGCGCCTGGTCGAAGGCGTCGCCGCCCACCGGATCGTAGACGACGTCGGCGCCGCGCTCGCCGGTGATCTCGCGCACGCGGTCGCGGATGCTCTCGTGCGTGTAGTCGATCGTGTGGTCGGCGCCGTGCTCCTTGGCGACCTTGAGCTTGTCGGCGCCGCCGGCGGCGGCGATCACGGTGGCGCCGAGCTGCTTGCCGATCTCGACCGCGGTCAGGCCGACGCCGCCGGCGGCGCCGAGCACCAGCAGGACCTCGCCCGGCTTGAGCGCGCCGCGGTGGGTCAGCGCGAAGTGCGAGCTGGCCGGGCGTGAAGCCGCTCACCGCGGCGCCGATCTCGGCGATCTCGCCGGCGACCTCCATGCCGGGCGTGAACGGGAACTCGGGCTTGACCTGGTACTTGCCCGCGATCATCAGCGAGTCGGCGAAGTTCAGGCCCGCCGCGCGCACGCGGATGCGCACCTGGCCGGGGGACATCGGCGGGCTGGGCACGTCCTCGAGCGTCAGGGAGTCGGGGCTGCCCCATTGACGGCAGAGCACGGCGCGCATCGCGGTCTCCTTATCCGGCGCGGCAGGGGGCGTAGCCCCCGCGAGCGCCATCATAACCCTAGCGCGGTTTCGGCGTCCGCCGCGCGCGCCCTTGTTTCGCGCTCGCGGGGCTTCGCCCCTGCCGCGCTAGCCAGCCGTCTCGAGCTGGCGCAGCATGGTCTCGAGGTCGGTCTCCTCGGCGCGCGTCAGGGTCTGGGTCTTCTTGAACCAGGTCGCGATCGCCTCGACGCGGGCGCGCCGCGTCGGGTCGAGCTCTTGCGCCGACAACAGCCGGTCGATCAGCTCGTGGCCGGTGATGCGCTCGACGCGCCGCCGCGCCGCCGCCTCGACGCGCGCGGGCTCGGGCGCCGTCTTGAGCCGGCGCAGCTCGTCCTCGCGCGCTCGCGCGATCGCCTGCCAGTTCTCGGCGCTGCGCTCGGCGCTGATGCGGCGCTTGAGCTCGAGGAAATAGAGCGTCGAGAACTCGAAGACCTGCAGCCAGCTCCTGCCCGACGGCACGGTCACGATCTCGTCCCAGCCGCGGTCGGCCTCGCGCAGCATGGCGTCGATGCGGCGCGCCGCGGCGAGCACCTCGCCCTCCTGGTCGCTGCCGAGCAACGCGAGGAGCTTCAGCAGCTTGTCGCGATCCAAGGGAGTGGCCACGTGCGCGCCCGAACAAACACGGAACTGGAAGCGGTTATGGAATCGGCGTTTCGGCCGCGCTTGTCAACCGCCCGCCGGTGGCGCGCAATGGGCGCCATGACCGATCCCGCGCCCCCCGCCGTCTCGCCGTTTGTCGCCGGGCTGCTGTGCCGATGCCCGCGCTGCGGCCGCGGCGCGCTCTATCAAGGGCTTCTGAGCGTCAAGCCGCGCTGCGCGGTGTGCGACCTCGATCTCGCCCCGCACGCCAGCGACGACGGCCCTGCGGCGTTCGCGATCCTCTTGATCGGCTTCGTCGTGGTTGGGCTGGCGCTGATCGTCGAGGTCCGATTCGAACCGCCTTTGTGGGTCCACGCCGTGCTGTGGCTGCCCCTGATCCTGGTCGGCTCGATCGCCATCCTGCGCCCCCTCAAGGCGATCATGGTCGCGCTGCACTACACCCACAACCCGCTCGCTTAAACAGACGACAGAGGACAGACATCAGACGACAGACGCGACTCCCTCTGTCCTCCGTCCTCTGTCCTCTGTCCCTCCGTCCTCTGTCCGTCACGCCATCGCCATCGGGCAGAGCGGGAAGGGGCGGGCGCGCTCGAAGGCGCGGGCGGCGCGCAGCACGGTCGGCTCGTCGTAGAGCCGGCCGACGATCTGCAGGCCGATCGGCAGGCCGCTCCTGGTCAGGCCGCACGGCACGCTGGCCGCCGGCTGGCGCGTCAGGTTGAAGGGATAGGAGAACGGCGCCCAGTCGATCCACAACGCATCCGGGCTGTCGTCGAGGGTGTCGCGGCCGACCGGTAGCGCGGGCACCGACACGGTCGGTGTCAGGAGCAAATCGTAGTGCTGGTGGAACGCCGCCATGCTCTGGCCGAGCGCGGTGCGCGCCTGGTCGGCGGCGACGTAGTCGCGCGCGCTGTAGCCGCGGCCGATCTCGGCCATGCGCTTCAGGCCGGGATCGAGCAGCGCGCGCTGCGCCTCGGTCATCTCCGACAGCAGCTTGATGGTCGGCGACGACCACAGCACCAGCTCGGCGGCGCGCGGCTCGGCAAACGGCGGTTTGACGGTCTCGACCGTCGCGCCGAGCTCGGCGAATACCGTGACGGCGTCGGCGACCGCGCGCGCGACCTCGGGATCGACCGCCGCGGTGCCGAGATCGGGGCTGAAGCCGATCTTGAGGCCCTTGATGCCGTCGTCGAGGCCGACGCGGTAGTCGCGGCCGTTGGGCGGCAGGGAATATGAGTCGCGCCAATCTTCGCCGGCGAGCACGCTCAGCATCAGGGCGCCGTCCGTGACCGTGCGGGTCATCGGCCCGACATGGGAGACCAGCCCGAACGCGCTCGGCGGATAGGCGGGCACGCGCCCGAACGTCGCCTTGAGGCCGAACAGGCCGGTGAACGAGCACGGGATGCGGATCGAACCGGCGCCGTCGGTGCCGATCGCCAGCGCGCCCATGCCGACCGCGGTCGCCGCAGCGGCGCCGGCGCTGCTGCCGCCCGGCGTATGCGCGAGGTTCCACGGGTTGCGCGTGATGCCGGTCAGCGGGCTGTCGCCGATCGCCTTCCAGCCGAACTCCGGCGTCGTGGTCTTGCCGAGCAGCACAGCGCCGGCCTCGCGCAGCCGCGCCACCGCCGGCGCGTCCTCGTCCCACGGCTGGTTGGGATCGACCGTCTTGCTGCCGCGCAGGGTCGGCCAGCCCTTGGTCAGCACGATATCCTTGACCGAGGTCGGCACGCCGTCGACCAAGCCCAGCGGTTCACCGCGCTGCCAGCGCGCCTCCGACGCGCGCGCCGTCGCGCGTGCGCTCTCGCGGTCGACCAGGTTGAAGGCGTTGAGCTGGGGATCGAGGCGCTCGATGCGCGCCAGCGCCGCGTCGGTCGCCTCGACCGGCGACACCGCCTTGCGCCGATAGCCGTCGAGCAGCGCGGTCGCCGACCACAGTGCGAGGTCTTGGGGCTGATCCTGGGCCATGCGCACGGTCTCCGACAACGACGAGCCGGCCGAGGCTAGAGCGGGACCGGGCGGCGCGAAAGATTTTAACGCAGAGGACGCGGAGGCTGCGCAGGAAGAGAAAGGGGATCGGGGGGATGGCGCGCGAAGCGTATTCCTTCATCCCCCTCTCCCCCCCGTTATCCCCCCGATCCCCGTGTGGGGTTGCCGGGGCGGCGCCCCGGCGGGGGGGCGTGTGCCTCCGCGTCCGCGGCG
>JACQAI010000588.1 GCA_016195115.1 Pseudomonadota bacterium | reverse complement strand
TTCCTCGACGCCAGGACGCGCAAGGCGATGGGCGAGCAGGCGGTCGCGCTCGCCAAGGCGGTCGGCTACACCAGCGCCGGCACCGTCGAGTTCATCGTCGACGCCAAGCGCAATTTCTATTTCCTCGAGATGAACACGCGCCTGCAGGTCGAGCACCCGGTCACCGAGCTCGTCACCGGGCTCGATCTGGTCGAGTGGATGATCCGCGTCGCCGCCGGCGAGAAGCTGCCGTTCAAGCAGAAGGACATCGCGCTCACCGGCTGGGCGGTCGAGGCGCGCGTCTACGCCGAGGACCCGAGCCGCAACTTCCTGCCGTCGATTGGCCGGCTGACGCGCTACCGGCCGCCGGCCGGCGACACCGTGCGGGTCGACACCGGCGTCTACGAAGGCGCCGAGATCTCGATGCACTACGATCCCATGATCGCCAAGCTGGTGACCGCGGGGCCCGACCGGGGGGCGGCGATCGACGCCATGCAGCGCGCGCTCGACGGCTTCGCGATCCGCGGCCTCAACCACAACATCGAGTTCCTGGCCGCCCTGATGGCCTTGCCGCGCTTCCGCAGCGGCGACATGTCGACCAACCTGATCGCCGAGGAGTTCCCGCGCGGCTTCGCGGCGCCGGCGCCGAGCGGCACGCTGCTCGCCCGCATGCTGGCGCTGGCGGCGGCGCGGCGTTACGCCAAGGCGCGCCACGAGGGCACCTTGAGCGGCCAGCTGCCGAGCCGGCCCTACCGGCCGCCGACGCGCTGGATCGCACGCGCCGACGACGTCAATCATGTGGTCGACGTGAGCGCCGCCGAGGACGGCATTGATGTCCGGCTCGGCGAGCGCATGATCGCGGTGCGCGGCGCGCTCGACGCCGGGCGGCGCAGCTTCGAGGGCACGGTCGATGGCCACGCGATGGTGGTGCAGATCGACCGCGTCGGGCAGGGCGAGCGGCTGGCGCACGCCGCGACCGCGCTGCTCGTCCAGGTCATGACCGAGCGCACCGCGGAGCTCAGCGCGCGCATGCCGGTGCGCGAGGCCGCCGACATGTCGCGCTTCCTGCTGTCGCCGATGCCCGGCCTGTTGGTCAAGGTCGCGGTCGCCGCGGGCGACGAGGTCAAGATCGGCGAGCCGCTCGCCGTCGTCGAGGCGATGAAGATGGAGAACGTGCTGCGCGCCGAGCGCGATGGCCGCATCAAGTCGGTCGTCGCGGCCGCCGGCTCGAGCCTGGCGGTCGACCAGGTGATCCTCGAATTCGCATGAGCCGGACGGCCCGGCTGATCATCCGCGGCCGCGTCCAGGCCGTCGGCTACCGCGCCTGGGCGCTCGACCAGGCGACCCGGCTCGGTCTCGCCGGCTGGGTGCGCAACCGCGCCGACGGCACGGTCGAGGCCGTGGCCACGGGCGACGATGCGGCGGTCGAACGCTTCATCGCGGCCTGCCGCAGCGGGCCGGGGCTGGCGCGGGTCACCGCGGTCGACGTCAGTGAGGCCGATCCGGGCGAGGGCGGCGGGCCGGGCTTCGAGTTCCGCCCGACGGTCTAGCGGCAGGCGCAGCCGCGAGCGGCGAAACGCCTCACCGGCCCACCCGACGCCCCCTTGGGGTAGCCGCATAAGTGGGCGGAATCGCGGCGTTTTGGCGCTCGACCGGGGGGTCTTATACCGGTAGGTTGAGGCCGTTCGCGGCTCCCACGGGCGTAGAACCCGCGCTGGCCAGCGCATGTCAGGGAGGACCTCATGGACAGGACACCATCGCTCAAACGTCGCGACTTTCTCAATGCGCTCGGCGTGTCGGTCGGCAGCGCCGGGCTGGCGAGCGCCGGAGTCGCGGTCAACAGCCAAGTCGCCCGCGCGGCGGATCCGCCCAAGGGCAAGATCCCCGACAAGCCCTTCAAGACCGGCCACATGACGTTCCTCACCAGCGCCGCCGCGGTGCTCGGCGAGCCGTCGCTCAAGGGCCACCTGATGGCGGCCGAGGAGATCAACGCCAAGGGCGGCCTGCTCGGCAAGCGCAAGGTCGAGACGATCACGGCCGACGAGGCCGCCGGCACTGACGCCAACGTCAAAGAGCTGCGGCGCATGAAGCTGTCGGAGAACATTGACCTGTTCACCGGCATCATCTCGAGCGGCAACACCCCGGCGCTCGGCCCGGTCGCCGAAGAGCTCGGCGTGCTGACGATCTTCACCGACGGCTGCACCGACTTCCTGTTCGACAAGGCGGTGCCGCAGCCGAAGTACACCTTCCGCATCACCAACATCCAGTCGGCCGACGGCATCACGGCGGCGATCGGCGCGGCGCAGGCCTGGCCGAAGACCAAGAAGATCGCCCACCTGCATCCCGACTACAGCTACGGGCGCAACGCCGCCGAGCACTTCACGCTCGCCTTCGAGCGGCTGGTGCCCGGCACCGAGATCGTCTCGGAGAGCTGGCCCAAGCTCGGCACCACCGACTTCACCTCGCACATCACCAAGATCCTGTCGTCGGGCCCCGACCTGCTCTACACCTCGGTGTGGGGCGGCGACTACGTCGCCTGGTACAAGCAGGCGCTGCGCTACGGCCTGTTCGACAAGATGAAGGTCGCGACGACCTTGGCGTTCGGCGTCGCGCCGCACGCGCTCGGCAAGGACCATCCCGAGGGCGTGCTCGCGGGCGTCCACTCGAACTATCACTTCACCTATCCGGGCGGCAATCGCTGGCCGGAGAACGCCGCGTTCGTGAAGCGCTACTTCGAGCGCTGGAAGGAATATCCGAACTTCCAGTCCGAAGGCGCCTACACCGCGCTCTACATGCTCAAGACCGCGATCGAGCGCGCCAACAAGCTGGTCGGCGGCTGGCCCGAGGAGGAGGCGATCATCGGCCAACTCGAAGGCTTGGGCTATAACGCGCCGTCGGGCTACATCTACATCCGCGCCGACAACCACCAGGGCTACAAGGACGCGGTC